>JBFHKK010000027.1:0-12997 GCA_041595475.1 Pseudomonas sp.
AAAGCGAGCGCTGCCCAGCCAATCAGGTGCATGGCTGTGAGAGCCAGGTCTGGCTCATCGGTGAATCCATCGCCGGCCATTGGCACTTTCGCGCTGCCAGCGATGCGCGGCTGCTGCGCGGCCTGCTGGCCCTGCTGCTGGTGCGCGTCGAGGGTCTGTCGGCCGAGCAACTGGCGAGCGTGGATCTGGCCGACTGGTTCGCCGGCCTGGGCCTGGGCCGCCAGCTTTCGCCGTCGCGCAGCAACGGCCTGAACGCGGTGCTGCAACGCATGCGTGAACTGGCCGGGACCTAGTGTCCGGCCGGCATCCAGGCATCTCCATGACCGCGCTGCAGCGCGTTCTGCACGCGCGCCAGATCGCCGCGCTCGGCAAAGCCCTGCAGACTCAGATTGAACTGGCGCAACAGCTCGGCGGCCCGGGGATCGCCGCGGCGAACCAGCAGATGCAGGGTTTCGCGACTGAGGCTAAGCGGATGATGGTCGATCTGTGCCCGCTCCTCGGCCGTGAAACTGCGCTGCAGCAGCGCATAACCAGCGGCCTTGTCCTGTGGGTGCAGATCGATGCGTCCGCGCAGCAGCAGACGAAAGGCCGCGTCATCCTTGGCATTGCGCTCGCCCTTGAGCAGCCCGGACTGCTGCGCCGCATCGAAGGCCGGACCATAGGAGAAGCCGAGGGTGGTGCCGAGGCGGTAGACGTTCAAGTCCTCGACCCGCTGCCAGTGAAAATCCATGCCCTTGCGACGAAACAGCACGACATCGCTGCGAACCAGCGGCTCGCTGCAGAGAAAATCGTCGCGCTGTGACCTGGTGCAGGCATAGGGCATGACGGCATCCAGCTGGCCCTGCCTGAGCATCAACAAATTGCGATTCCAGGGGTTGTGGCTGTACTCGACCCGATAGCCCGCCGCGGCGAAGACGGCGCCAAGCAGGTGCACCAGATGACCGCCGTCGGCGCGCTGGCGATCGACATAGGGCGCCAACTCGCCGCTGCCGATACGCAGCAGTGGCTGGTCGGCCAGCACCTCGGGCGCGGCGAATGCGCACAGAACCAGCCACCAGGCACTCAGCATGCACGGGGCGCAACCCAACCGGTTGGCCCGGTTGTAAGGCAAGGGGTTGAGCACGATCGGGAGCCTCGCTCGGAACGGGCTGAATGCCTACGGATCCGTATCGATAATCTTAGCAGTCCCGCTTAGATGGTCGCGGCGACCAGGCGGTCACACCGGCCGCGCACGCTCTGCCGGCCGCCGCGCACCGGCCACCAGCTTGTCCAGCGTCTTGGCCACCGCCGCCATGCCGAAGCTGGCGGTGACCATCATCACAGCGCCGAAGCCACCGGCGCAGTCGAGCTTGACCCCTTCGCCGACGAAGCCCTTCGCCTGGCACACAGTGCCGTCCGGCTTGGGATAGCGCAGCTGCTCGCTGGAGAACACGCAGGGCACGCTGTAGGTGCGCCCGGGGGTGCGCGAGAAGTGGTAGTCGCGCCGCAGCAGGGAACGCACCTTGGCCGCCAGGGGGTCGTTGAAGGTCTTGTTGAGGTCGGCGATCTGGATCTGGGTCGGATCGACCTGGCCGCCGGCGCCGCCGGTGGTGACGATCTGGATCTTGCGCCGCTTGCACCAGGCGATCAGCGCCGCCTTGGCGGGTACGCTGTCGATGCAGTCGATCACCGCGTCGAGTTGCTCGGTGATGTACTCGGCCATGGTTTCGCGGGTGACGAAGTCGGCCACCGCGTGCACCACGCAGGCCGGATTGATGGCGCGGATGCGCGCCGCCATGGCCTCGACCTTGGCCTGGCCGACTGCGCCGTCCAGCGCATGCACCTGGCGATTGGTATTGCTGATGCAGACATCGTCCAGGTCGAACAGCGAGATCTCCCCCACCCCCGAGCGCGCCAGCGCCTCGGCCGCCCAGGAACCGACGCCGCCGATGCCGACCACCGCCACATGGGCGGCCAGCAGCCGCTCGGCGCCCTCGCGACCATAGAGGCGGGCGATGCCGGCAAAGCGCTGTTCGTCGAATACCATTTGATCACCTCGGCCGCCCCAGTGCGGGCACGGGCGCATTATAGAAAGCCGCCGGCGCCGACCCAAGCGCCGAACGCGACTGACCGGTCCGGCCGATCAACGGCTCAGCGCGCCGCCCAGCCGCGGCGTTTTGCTTTAAGATGGCGGCCTTTTCGCCAGACGCCGCCCCGGAGCCGTGATGACTGCCGCCTCGACCCTCTCGCCCACCCTGGAGCTTGCCTGCGACCTGATTCGTCGCCCCTCGGTCACCCCGCTCGACGAAGGCTGCCAGGACCTGATGATGCGCCGCCTGCAGGCCCTGGGCTTTCAGATCGAGCCGATGCGCATCGAGAACGTCGACAACTTCTGGGCCAGCCACGGCGAGCAGGAAGGACCGGTGCTGTGCTTCGCCGGACATACCGATGTGGTGCCGACCGGTCCGCTGCAGGCCTGGCAGCATATGCCGTTCAATGCTCTGATCGACGAGCAGGGCATGCTCTGCGGCCGTGGCGCCGCCGACATGAAGGGCAGTCTGGCGGCGATGATCATCGCGGTGGAGCGCTTCATCGGCGATCACCCCAAGCACCAGGGGCGTATCGCCTTTCTGATCACCAGCGACGAGGAAGGCCCGGCCCAGCACGGCACCAAGGCCGTGGTCGAACGCCTGGCGGCGCGCGGCGAGCGCCTGGACTGGTGCATCGTCGGCGAGCCCTCGAGTTCCTCCCAGGTCGGCGACGTGGTCAAGAACGGCCGCCGCGGCTCCCTCGGGGCCACCCTCACGGTGCGCGGCGTGCAGGGCCACGTGGCCTACCCGCAGCTGGCCAAGAATCCGATCCACCTGGCCGCCCCGGCCCTGGCCGAACTGGCCGCCGAGCACTGGGACGACGGCAACGATTTCTTCCCGCCGACCAGCTTCCAGATCTCCAACCTCAATGCCGGCACCGGCGCGACCAACGTGATCCCCGGCGAGCTGCAGGCGATCTTCAACTTCCGTTTCTCCACCGAGTCCACGGTCGAGGGCCTGCAGAAGCGCGTCGAGTGCATACTCGACAAGCACGGCCTGGACTACCACGTCGAGTGGGCGCTGTCCGGTCTGCCCTTCCTCACCGAGCCCGGCGCCCTGCTCGATGCCGTGGCCGCCAGCATCCAGGCGGTGACCGGGCGCCAGACCACGCCCTCGACCTCGGGCGGCACCTCGGATGGGCGCTTTATCGCCACCCTCGGCACCCAGGTGGTCGAACTGGGCCCGGTCAACGCCACCATCCACCAGATCAACGAGCGGGTGCTGGCCAGCGATCTGGAGGTGCTGACCGAGATCTACTACCAGACCCTGGTCAAGCTGCTCGCCTGATAATCCATGGCCATGTCTACTGCGCACCCCGATAGCCGCGTTGGACGGTACTCGCTCCTCGCCTATCTAACTGATATGTCTCGTCGCTGCGCTCCGTCCGCCTTGCTCTCGGGTTGCTCGCTACGACCTTGCCACGGATTTCTTGCATGCTGATCTGCCCCCTCTGCCAGGGCGCCCTGGCCGCGGTCGACAACGGCGTGGCCTGCCCGGCCGGGCACCGCTTCGATCGTGCCCGCCAGGGCTATCTGAACCTGCTGCCGGTGCAGCACAAGCACAGCCGCGCTCCCGGCGACAACGCCGCCATGGTCGAGGCTCGGCGACGCTTCCTCGAGGCCGGTCACTATGCGCCCCTGGCCGCGCGCCTGGCCGAGCTGGCAGCCGAGCGGCAGCCGGCGCAGTGGCTGGATATCGGCTGCGGCGAGGGCTACTACAGCGCCCAGATCGCCGAGGCCCTGCCCCGGGCCCGGGGCTATGGGCTGGACATCTCCCGCGAGGCGATCAGGCGCGCCTGCAAGCGCGCGCCCCAGCTGACCTGGCTGGTGGCGAGCATGGCCCGGGTGCCCCTGAGCGACGCCAGCTGCCCGCTGCTGGCCAGCGTCTTCAGCCCGCTCGACTGGCAGGAGGCGCGGCGCCTGCTGGCCCCGGGCGGCGGCCTGCTGCGCATGGGCCCGAGCCGCGATCACCTGATCGAACTGCGCCAGAAGCTGTATGACCAGGTGCGCGACTATGACGATCAGAAGCACCTGGAGCTGATTCCGCCCGGCATGCGCCTGAGCCACAGCGAAAGCCTGAGCTTCAAGCTGACACTGGCCAGCGAGCAGGCCCGCGCCGACTTGCTGGCCATGACCCCCCACGGCTGGCGGGCCAGCGCCGAGCGACGCGCGGCGGTGATCGCCGATGCCTTAGAGGTCACGGTCGCCATCCGCTACGATTGGATCGAAAGAACCTAGGCCTCCCCGCAATGGAACCCAAGATGCGCCAACCGGATATCGAGATTTACCTCAAGGACGCCGAACAGCAGGCGGTCGGCGACTGGCTGAGCCAGGTGCTCGGCCCCTGCACGCCCTGGCAGGCCAAGGGCCAGACCTTCAAGTGCCGCGCCGGCGAGGTGCCGGTGACCTGGCTGCCGAAGGCCGTCGGCAAGTGGCACAGCCTCTACCTGGAGAGCGACGCCACCCCCTGGGCCGACGACCTGGCCTGCGCCCAGGCGGCCTGCGCCGCCCTCGGCGTCGAGGTGCGCTGCGCCCCGGGCGGCTGGCAGGAAGAGGAAAGCGACGAGCAGGCCGACCGCTGGCTGCGCGTCAGCGCCGAGGGCGTCGAGGAAATCACCTGGCGTACCGGCTGAGCCCGGCCAGCGTTTTCAGCCGCGCACAAAAAAGCCCGTCGATGACGGGCTTTTTACTGTGGCGTCGGCGCTCAGAGCGCGGCGACGTCTTCGGCTTGCAGGCCCTTCTGGCCCTGGGTCACCGCGAACTCGACCTTCTGGCCTTCGACCAGGGAGCGATGGCCCTGGCCACGGATCGCGCGATAGTGCACGAACACATCGACGCCGCTGTCACGCTGAATAAAGCCATAGCCCTTGGAATCATTGAACCACTTGACGGTCCCGGTCTCACGATCTGCCATTACTGCTGTCTCCAACTCGCTGTTCTTATTGTCTTAGGAAGGTGTTGCGGCGGTTCGCTGCCGACGTCATTTTCGGCCATATCCGACCCCGAGCCTGGCCTGGAGTGGCTACGTCCGATGACGCTGCAACATCGACCGCCGCCCGAGTATAAATCAAGCCCGGTGACTGAAAAGCCCCTTTGCCGGCGGCACCGGACCCGGGTCCAAGGGCCCGGGCCGGCAGGCTGCAATCAGCCGTAGCGGCGCCGGCGCCACAGCCACAAGGCCAGGGCGCCGAGGGTCAGCAGCAGCGGCACCAGGGCGATGTTGGCGAACTTCAGGGTCCGCCCCAGGGCCTCGATCTCGGCATTCAGGCGATAGCGCACATCGCGCAGTTCCTTGCGAATCTTCAGCTTCTCCTGGACGAACTGGCGCAGCGTCGCCTGCTGTTCCGGGGTCAGCTCCAGGGCCTTGCTCGGATCCTCGCTGCGCTGCAGCTCCAGCAGTTTCTGCTCGGTCTCGGCCAGGCGCGCCTGCAGTGCCTGCTCCTTCTCGCGGAAACGCGCCTCGGCCTCGCGCTGCAGCTGCTCGACCACCTCGAACGGACGGGTGAAGCGACCGCGCGAACGCACGCTGATCAGCGCCTCGGAACCGGCCAGGTTGTCCAGCGCATTGATCGCGAAACCGGCATTGTCGGCCCAGGGCTGGGGAATGCGCTGGCCGAAGAAGTCCTGCACCTGGACCCACATGCGGTCGGTCAGCATGTCGGTGTCGGCGACCAGGATGACGTTGATGGTATCGGCCTGCTTGAGGCCGTCCTTGCGTCCCTCGATGCCGTCCGGATAGGCCGACTGGGCCGGGCCGCTGATGCGCGCCGCCAGGGTATAACGCTCGCCGGTGGGTTGCAGCTCGCGAATCAGCTCCTCGGGATTCTGCAGCAGGCCCAGGCGCTTGACGTCGAAGGGCATGGCGTAGGGTGAACTCTGCACCAGGGCGGTGAAGGAGGTCTTGGCCTGCTCCAGCGGCTCGAGGATGCCGGCGCTGGCCATGGTCAGATTCTCCAGCGCCGCGGTGCTGATGTCTTCGGCGTTCAGGGCGTTCTGCGGCAGGCTCAGCCAGGCTGCATGGCGCACCGCTCGCTGGCCCTGGCCCATGCTCACGGACATGGCGTAGGCGCCGTCGCCGACCACCTGCTCCGGGCGCATGTGCACGCCCCAGGCCTTGAGCAGCGGCTCCAGGCTGGAGGACTTGTCGACGGCCATTTCGCCGGGCATCTCGGCCTGGGTATCGGCCTCGCTGAAGGGGTCGACGAAGGCCAGCAGCTTGCCGCCGCGCAGGACGAACTGGTCGATGGCGTAGAGGGTCTGCTCGGGCAGGTTCTTCGGGTGCACCAGCAGCAGCACCGAGACCTTCTCCGGGATCAGGTCGACATCGCGCTCGAGGCGTTCGATCTGGAACAGCTGGCGGATTTCCTCCATCAGCATCCACGGCGGCGTCGGCTGGCGCGCCATCATGTCGAAGCCGCCGTTGAGCGGCAGCCCCGAGATCACCCCGACCACCGGCCGCTCCGGCTCGGCCAGGCTCTGCACCAGGCGGCTGAGCTCGTACTCGAGGAACTCCTCCTGGTCCAGGGCGAAGAAGGGGATCACCTGGGTGTCGCCCTGGGCATTGCTGCCGGCCAGGCCGAAGTAGATGCTGTCGCCGCCCTGCTGGCGGGGGATGCCCTGCAGGCCGAACTCGGCGGCCTTGTCCTCTTCCTCGGAGAAGGGCGCCGGGTCGATGATCTTCAGCTTGAGCTTGTCGCCCGCCTCGCGCTGATAGGCCTTGAGCATTTCCTCCACGCGCTTGGCATAGGTGCGCAGCATCGGCAGGTCCTCAGAGGCGCTGTCGGAGAAGAAGAAACTCAGCTCGATCGGCTCCTCAAGCGCGTTGAGAATCTGTTCGGTGCCGGGTGAAATCGTATAGAGCTTCTGCTCGGTCAGATCCAGGCGCACGCCGCCCAGGCCGAAGCCGGCCAGCAGGTTGAAGGCGAGAAAGGCCAGGGCGATGAGCACGAGCCCGGCGCTGGAATACATCAGCTTTTTCATCGGGGGGTCCTCAGTCGGCTTTCTTCAGATCGATCACCACCGCGGTCGCCGCCAGCCAGGCGGCGATCAGGGTGAGGAAATAGAGCAGATCGCGCAGGTCGATCACGCCCTTGCTGATGGCCTCGAAGCGGCTCAGGAAGCTCAGCGAGGCCACCGCATCGACCCACCATTGCGGGGCCCAGCCGCTGAAGGCATCGAGCACCATGGGGAAGCCGCTGACGATGAACAGGAAGCACACGCTGACCGCCAGGATGAAGGCGATCACCTGGTTCTTCGCCAGCGCCGACATGCAGGAGCCGATCGCCAGGTAGGCCCCGGCCAGCAGCCAGCTGCCGATATAGCCGGTGGCGATGGCACCGTTGTCCGGATCGCCGAGGAAGTTGACCGTGATGATCATCGGGAAGGTCAGCAGCAGCGCCAGACCAGCGAACACCCAGGCCGCCAGGAACTTGCCGGTGACCGCCTCGAAACGGGTGATCGGCAGGGTCATCAGCAGCTCGATGGAGCCGGACTTGCGCTCCTCGGCCCACAGGCGCATGGCGATGGCCGGCACCAGGAACAGGTAGAGCCAGGGGTGGAAGTTGAAGAAGGGCGCCAGGTTGGCCTGGCCGCTCTCGAAGAAGCCGCCCAGGTAAAAGGTGAACACCCCGGACAAGACCAGGAAGATCACGATGAAGACATAGGCCAGCGGCGTGGCGAAATAGCTCGCCAGCTCGCGCTTGAGAATCACCGGCAACTGCGTCATACCACCTCCCCACGGGTCAGACTGCGGAAGACTTCATCCAGTCGACCGCGCTCGACATTCAATTCCTTGACCTTCCAGCCACGCTCGGCAATCAGTGCGTTGACCTGCGGGAAGATCACCTGCCCCGGCTGGGCCAGCACGCTCAGGCTGTGCTCGGGGGCATTGGCCTCGACCCCGGCTACCCCCGGCAGGGCCGCCAGGGCGCCGGTATCCAGCGCCTCCTCGGCGACCAGGGTGACCGCCTGGTGGTAGCGCGAGCGACTCTCCAGTTCCAGCGGCGTGCCGTCGGCCAGCAGCCGGCCCTGGCCGATCACCACGGCGCGGGTGCAGACCGCACTGACCTCTTCGAGGATATGGGTGGAGATGATCACGATCTTGTCCTGGGCCAGGCTCTGGATCAGCTTGCGCACCTGGTGCTTCTGATTCGGATCCAGGCCGTCGGTGGGCTCATCGAGGATCAGCACCTTGGGATCGTGGAGGATCGCCTGGGCCAGGCCGACGCGGCGCTTGAAGCCCTTGGACAGGGTCTCGATGGACTGCTCGAGGACCTTGTCCAGCTCGACCAGGGCCACCGCCTTGGCCACCCGCTCGCGCTTTTCGCTGCCCTTGTAGCCGCGGATCTCGGCGATGAATTCGAGAAAGCCGCGCACGCGCATGTCGCCATAGCAGGGCGCCCCTTCCGGCAGGTAGCCGATCTGGCGCTGGGCGGCTAGGCGCTGTTTCTGAATATCGAAGCCGAGGATGCTGGCGGTGCCGGCGCTGGGCGCGAGAAATCCGGTGAGCATCTTCATGGTGGTGGACTTGCCGGCGCCGTTGGGGCCGAGAAAACCCAGCACCTCCCCCGGTTGCACCCGCAGCGACAGATTGTCCACGGCGACGTGCTGGGCAAAGCGTTTCGTTAGATTCTTTATCTCGATCATGGCCTCTCACCAATGCGGTCAATGCTGTGCTCGCCGTCCATGTGCCAGCGAGACGGGCGTTCCAAAGGCGCGCAGGACTATAAGGAGTCCGGCGCAGACAGTGCAAGACCGCTAAATGTCGGAAAAGTTGAGATATTTGCCAATAATTGGGGGCCGCAAGAGATTTTGCCCGGGCGCCGGCGATCCGGCACACTAGGCGCCCCGAGCAAGTGCTCGTTTTCTCCGATCAGCAGACTTCGTATGACCCGCTCGCCCTTCCGCCGGCTCGTATTCGGCACCCTGCATCGCCTGCTCTACCTCTGGGTACGCTCGGAAACCATCAATCAGTCGGCCTTCGCCCTCAAGCTCGACCGCAGCAAGCCGGTGTTCTATGTGTTGCAGCAGCCGTCCCTGAGCGATCTGGCGGTGGTCGATGCCGAATGCCGTAAGGCCGGCCTGCCGCGCCCGGTGCTGCCGGTCAAGCTGGGCCTGCAGGAGGAGCCGGCGGCCTTCTTCTACCTGACCCCGGAGCCGGACTGGCTCGGCCGCCAGGACAAGCGTGGCAGTTCGCCGACCCTGGCCCGGCTGGTCGGCGCCCTGAACCAGGACACGCAGCTGGACGCGCAGATAGTCCCGGTCAGTGTGTTCTGGGGCCAGTCGCCGGACCGCGAGACCAGCCCCTGGAAGCTGCTGTTCGCCGACAGCTGGGCGGTCACCGGACGCCTGCGCCGGCTGGTCAGCATCCTGATTCTGGGGCGCAAGACCCGGGTGCAGTTCTCCACGCCGATGCAGATGCGCGCCCTGATCGACCAGGACAAGGGCCACGAGCGCACCCTGCGCATGGTCCAGCGCCTGCTGCGGGTGCATTTTCGCCAGCAGAAGGCCGCCGTCATCGGCCCCGACCTGTCGCACCGGCGCAACCTGGTCAAGGGCCTGGTGCATGGCCCCCAGGTGCGCCAGGCGATCGCCGAGGAAAGCCAACGCGCCGGCATCAGCCTGGAAAAGGCCGAGGCCCAGGCGTTGCGCTACGGCAACGAGATCGCCTCGGACTACGCCTATACGGCGATCCGCTTCCTCGAGCTGGTACTGAGCTGGTTCTGGAACAAGATCTACGACGGCATCAAGGTCCACCATATCGAAGGCGTGCAGGAGGTGGCCAAGGGCCATGAGGTGATCTACGTGCCCTGCCACCGCAGCCATATCGACTACCTGCTGCTGTCCTATCTGTTGTTCAAGAACGGCCTGACGCCGCCGCACATCGCCGCCGGGATCAACCTCAACATGCCCTTGATCGGCGGCCTGCTGCGCCGCGCCGGGGCCTTCTTCATGCGCCGCACCTTCAAGGGCAACCCGCTCTATACCGCGGTGTTCAACGAATACCTCTACACCCTGTTCAGCAAGGGCTTCCCGGTCGAGTACTTCGTCGAGGGCGGCCGCTCGCGCACCGGGCGCATGCCTCAGCCCAAGACCGGCATGCTCGCCATCACCCTGCGCAGCTTCCTGCGCAACCATCGCCTGCCGGTGGTCTTCGTGCCGGTCTATATCGGTTACGAGCGGGTCCTGGAAGGCCGCACCTATCTGGGCGAGCTGCGCGGGGCGAGCAAGAAGAAGGAATCGATCTTCGACATCTTCAAGGTCATAGGCGCGCTCAAGCAGCGCTTCGGCCAGGTCTGGGTCAACTTCGGCGAACCGATCAAGCTGGCCGAGTTCCTCGACCGCGAGCAGCCGGACTGGCGTGAGCAGGACTACGGCGAGCAATTCCGCCCGAGCTGGCTGAACCAGGCCACCAACCGCCTCGGCGAACGGGTTGCCCAGCACCTCAACGAAGCGGCGGCGGTCAACCCGGTCAACCTGGTCGCCCTGGCGCTGCTCTCCACCAGCAAGCTGGCCCTCGACGACCAGGCCCTGACCCGGGTCCTGGACCTGTACCTGGCGCTGCTGCGGCGGGTGCCCTACTCGCCCCACGCGACCCTGCCCGAGGGCGACGGCCGCAGCCTGATCGATTACGTCAAGGCCATGGACCTCTTGGCCGAGCAGCAGGACGCCCTGGGCAAGATCGTCTACCTGGACGAGCACAATGCGGTGCTGATGACCTACTACCGCAACAACGTGCTGCATGTCTTCGCCCTGCCGGCGCTGCTGGCGAGCTTCTTCCAGAGCAGCGCGCGGATCAGCCGCGAGCAGATCCTGCGCTTTACCCGCGCGCTCTACCCCTACCTGCAGGCCGAGCTGTTCATCCGCTGGGATCTGGAGCAACTGGACGCCGTGGTGGACCAGTGGCTGCAAGCCTTCGTCGAGCAAGACCTGCTCAAGGTCGAGGGCGACATCTATGTGCGCCCGGCACCCAGCTCGCGCCAGTTCGTTTTGCTCACCCTGCTGTCGCGCGCCATCGCCCCGACCCTGCAGCGCTTCTACATGGCCATCGCCCTGCTGCTCAACGCCGGCCAGCGCGCCATCAGCGCCGAGGAACTGGAGAACCTGTGCACGGTCATGGCCCAGCGCCTGTCGATCCTGCATGGCCTCAATGCCCCGGAGTTCTTCGACAAGAGCCTGTTCCGCCATTTCATCCAGACCCTCCAGGAGCACGATGTGCTGCGCCTGGACGAGGCCGGCAAGCTCAGCTATCACGAGCAGCTCGGCGAACTGGTCGAAGGCGCGGCCAAGCGCGTGCTGCCGGCCGAACTGCGGCTGTCGATCCGCCAGGTCGCCCAGGACAGCCGCGAGGACATGCTCGAAGCGGTCTGAGCGGTGCCTCGCCCGCTCAGTGGGCGATGCGGGTCAACCAGCGAAACAGCGCCAGCTGCGCCGGCAGGTAGAACAGGTACTCGGGGTGCCACTGCACGCCGACGATCGGCCGGCCATCCTCGGCTTCCACCGCCTGGACGATATTGTCCAGGTCCCAGGCCACGGCTCTAAGTCCCTCGCCCGGGTCGCGCACGGCCTGGTGATGCAGGCTGTTGACGCGCAGGCGATGGCGCGAACAGATGCGCGACAGCTGCGAGTGGCCATCGACCTGCACCTGCTTGGTCGGCAACAGGCCGGGCCTGTTGTAGGTGCGCACGCGCATCGGCCGGATGTCCTGGTGCAGGTTGCCGCCGAGCACCACGTTGATCAGCTGGGCGCCGCGGCAGATGCCCAGCAGCGGAATGCCCTGCGCCAGCGCCTGCTCGATCCAGCGGATCTCCAGGGTGTCGCGCGCCGGATCGCCGCGCACCTTGGCGCCGATGTCGCCGCCATAGTGCTCCGGGCCTATGTCGTCGCCGCCGCCGATGATCAGGGCGCTCAGGGGTCGGCCGCTGGGCGCATGACGCACACTGATGCGCTCGGCCTCGGCGCCGGTCAGGGCCAGCGCGCAGCGCGTCGACCACCAGGACGGCGACCAGCGCCTATGGTTGCCGGTTACCCCCACTCGCGGTCGTTCAGCCATCGCTCGACATACTCCAGCCAGGCAGCCCGATTGAGGCCGAGAAACGGCCGCCAGTGCAGGAGGAAGGCTTCGCTGAGCGCCTCCAGCTCCTGCTCCTGGCTGGCCAGCTGCTCGACCACCCACCAGAGGTTCCAGGGCTGGGCCAGCGACCAGTCGGCCTTCTCGATCTGGCAGTTGGGCAAGCGGTAGTGGAAGGTCGGCCGCGCCTTGACCTTGGCATCCTCCACCACCTCGCGCAGCCGCGGCTCATCCAGCTCGGCCAGCAGCGGCAGCAGGTCCAGGGCGCGGTTGCGGGTGGCGTTGTGCTTGAGATAGTCGCCGAAGATCTGTTCGATGTCCGGCGTCGGCTGCTCGGCCAGGCGGCGCACATAGGCCTCCGGATAGAGGTCGATATAGGGGCTGATCTTGCGCGACAGATCGACCCGGTGGGCCTCGGCCAGCCACCACTGGAGCAGGCCGAAGGCGCGCAGGTGGGCGGCGATGGTGGCGGCGTCCAGGGCCGGCAACTCCGCATTGATGTGCACGCCGTAGGCCGCCAACGGCGAGTGCTCCGTGCCCATCGCCCCGGCCCGGCGCAACTCCAGCACCATGGCGTCGAGTCGCTGCAGATGGGCGATCGCGATCGGCGGGCAGACGACTTCCAGGGGCACCACCAGGGTGGCGGCCTGGCTGAGCAACTCCATCCATTCGGGACTGCCCTCCTCGGCATCCTCGACCTTGGCCGCCTGGCGCTTGAGAAAATCCCAGTCCAGTTCGATGTTGAATGGCCCCAGGTCCTCAACCTGCAATACCCACTCGCTGGCCGAGGTTCGCTCGAGCTGCCCGCCCAGGGCCTGCTGAACGGCCTGCCCGGCCTGCTCCAGGGACAGTCCGGTAAA
>JBFHKK010000028.1:0-12937 GCA_041595475.1 Pseudomonas sp.
ATCGTAGCCGGGGTAGCTGTCGTCGCGGCGCAGCGCGCGCATCCTGTTGAAGTCCAGCGCCGTGCCTTGCACCGGAAGCATCTGGCCGGTGGGGATCTTCTCGTCGTCGAGCGCCAGATAGTGTTGGGCGCTGACCTGCAGGCGATGCTCGAAAATGTCCGGCGAGCCGTCGAGGTTGAAGTAGCTGTGCGGTGCCAGGTTGCACAGGGTTGGTGCGTCCGTGCGGGCTTCGATTTCCAGCTCCAGGGTCGCCGGGGCCATGATGCGATAACAGAGGTCTATGTCGAGGGTGCCGGGAAAGCCCATGTGGCCGTGGGGCAGGGTGAGGTGTAGGCGAATCTGTGTCGCGTTCGCTTCGGTGATTTGCCAGAGTTGCCGATGGCAACCATCGGTCCCGCCATGCAGCAAATGCTTGTCCAGATAATTGCGATCGAGGCGGTAATGCCGGCCGGCGATCATCGCCTCGGCGCGGCCGATGCGGTTGGCCACGCGCCCGACGATGGCGCCGAAATAGGCCATGGCGCCTTCATAGGCTTGCAGGCGGTGGGCGCCCAGCACCAGCGGGTGGTCGAAGCCGGCCAGGCGCAGGTCCTGGATGGTCGCGCCATAGGTGAGTACCGCCACCCGCAAGTGACCGTGTTCCAGCCAGTGACGCTCAACCGCTTGGCCGTTTTGCAGGCGGCCGAAGTGCTCGCTGCGGGGCATGGCCTAGGGCTGCCGGCAGGCGCCGGGAGCGGGGGGGCATGGTCGCGCGTTGCTGCCGCCGCGCGGGCCTGTCACCGCAGGCGCCGCTCGTTCTGGGCGTCGAAGAACAGCGCCTGGGCCGGATCGAAATCAAGGTCGGCGCTGGCACCGTTCTGGCCGTTGGACTTGCCGCGTGCCTCGACCACCATACGTTCGCCGGTGCTGGCCAGCAGATAGGTGTAGGAGACGCCGCCGAGTTCCTCGGCGATATCCACCCGCAACGGCCCGCCGCCGCTGCGCAGCTCCAGATGCTGCGGGCGCAGGCCGACGATCACCGACTGCCCCTCGGCCGGCAGGGCGACCGAGGTCGGCAGGATGCGCTCGCCCAGCGCCGGGACCCTGACGCCGTTGCCGGCCACCACGCCATTGAGGAAGTTCATGCCGGGCGAGCCAATGAAACCAGCGACGAACTTGTTGTCGGGGTCGTCGTACAGATGCAGCGGCGCGCCCACCTGTTCGATGCGGCCGCCGCGCAGCACCACGATCTTGTCGGCCAGGGTCATGGCCTCGACCTGGTCATGGGTGACGTAGATCATGGTGGCGCCGATCTGCTTGTGCAGGCGGGCGATCTCGATGCGCATCTCTACCCGCAGCTCGGCGTCCAGATTCGACAGGGGTTCGTCGAACAGAAAGACCTCGGGGCCACGGACGATGGCGCGGCCGATCGCCACCCGCTGACGCTGGCCGCCGGACAGCGCCTTGGGCTTGCGCTTGAGGTAGGGATCAAGCCTGAGAATGCGCGCCGCCTCGCCCACCTTGCGGGCAATTTCCGCCCTCGGCACCTTGTTCATCTTCAGGCCGAAGCCCATGTTCTCCTCGACCGTCATGTGCGGGTAGAGGGCATAGGTCTGGAACACCATGGCCACGCCGCGCTCGGCGGGATCGGCGTGGGTCACCTCGCGCCCGCCGATGTGCAGCTGGCCGCCGCTGGTCGCTTCGAGTCCGGCGATCATTCGCAGCAGGGTCGACTTGCCGCAGCCCGAGGGGCCGACGAAGACGCAGAACTCGCCCGGAGCGATGTCCAGGTCGACGCCGTGGATGACCTGATGCTGGTCGTACTTCTTGACTAGGTTGCTTAGCGAGACGCCTGACATGGCTAGGCCCATTTCTTTGTTGTACTTGTTTCGGGGAAGCGCCAGAGCTCGGCCTGACGGGCGATCTGGCTGGCGGTCTGAATGAGGTCGGTTTTGAAGCCTTGCAGCGCCTCGAGGCTGTAGCGCCGCGTCGAGGTGGTGATCGACAGGCCGCCCAGCACGCGTTGGGTGGCCGAGAGGATGGGGGCGGCGATGCAGATGATGCCGGGTTCGTGCTCCTCGCGATCGAAGGCCACGCCCTCGGCGCGAATCTGCGCCAGTTCGCGGCGCAGCGCCTGGGCCGTGGTGAGGGTCTGGGCGGTGAAGGGGTGATAGGCCTGCTGGGCGATCAGCTGCGCTTGGCTGTCCTCATCGAGAAAGGCCAACATGGCCTTGCCCACGCCGGTGCAATAGGCGGGGCCGACCTTGCCGGCATCGGAGAACATGGCGAGGGGGGCGGCCGGGTTGCGCGTGTCGACGTAGAGCACCGGGCCATGATCGAGCTGGGCCAGGTGCACGGTCTCGCCGACCTTCAGCGAGAGCGCATCGATCAATGGCCGGGCGATGGGCGCCAGCGAGGACTGTTGCCAGGCGGTGTGAGCCAGGCGGACCAGGCGCATGCCCAGGCTGTAGGTCTGCCGGTCCTCGTCGTAGGCGAGCATCTGCTGGCTGGTCAGGGTCTGCAGCAGCCGATAGAGGGTGGCCTTGGGGTGTTCGCTGCCCGCCAGCAGTTCGCTGAACCTGACCGGACGGCCGACAGCCGCTACCTGCTCGAGCAGACTCAGGGCCTTGCCGACGGTGCCGTCACTGGTTTTGCTGATCATCTACCCCTGGCCTCCAATCGGCTGCGTGAGCCGGGATTCTGGTCGTTGACAACCTTAGGGCGAATCCCGCATATTTTCAATATGTAAAACAACGTTCCACTATATGGAACTCTGTCGGATGGGCAAGGGAAGGCGCCGGCAGCCTGTCGCCGCACTGCTTCGGGCAGGCGGGCCGAGGAAAGCCATGCATAACAACAAGAAATTTCGCCGCGGCCTGCTGTCGCCATTGCTGGTCCTGTTACTGGACCCGGGCGCCTGGGCCGGCGAACTGGTGATCAACAGCGCCACGGCCGATCCGGCCCCCAAGGCCGCGTTCGAGGCGCTGGTCAGGGGCTTCGAGGCGGAGCACCCGGATATCCGCGTGACCCTCAATCTGTTCGATCACGAAGGCTACAAGACCTCGATCCGCAACTTCCTCACCGCCGAGGCGCCGGATCTGGCCACCTGGTATGCCGGCAACCGGCTGCTGCCGTTCGTCAAGGCCGGCCTGTTCGAGCCGGTGGACGATGTCTGGGACGCCAACGGGCTGAACGAGTCGCTCAAGTCGGCGGCCGGCGCCATGACCCTGCAGGGCCACAAGTGGGGCGTGCCCTATACCTACTACCAGTGGGGCATCTACTACCGCAAGGATCTGTTCGCTGCCCATGGCATCGAGGTGCCGAGCACCTGGGCGGCGTTCAAGGCCGCCGGAGAAAAACTCAAGGCCGCCGGCATCACCCCCATTGCCATTGGCACCAAGGTGTCCTGGACCACCGGCGGGCTGTTCGATTACCTCAACATGCGCACCAACGGCTACGACTTCCACATGCGCCTGACCCGCGGCGAGGTAGCCTGGACCGATGCGCGCGTGCGCCAGACCATGCAGCACTGGAAGGAGCTGATCGACGCCGGCTTCTTTCTCAAGCACCACGGTGCCTACAGCTGGCAGGAGGCCCTGGCGCCCATGGTTCAGGGCAAGGCGGCCATGTACCTGATCGGCAACTTCGCCGTGGCGCCGCTGCGCGAGGCCGGCCTGGGCGATGACCAGCTGGGCTTTTTCCCCTTCCCGAGCATCACCCCCGGCATCGCCGCGGCCGAGGATGCGCCGACCGACAGTCTGCATATTCCGGCCAGGGCGAAGAACAAGGCGGATGCGAAGAAGTTCCTCGCCTACCTGGCGCGTGCCGATGTGCAGACGCAGATCAACAAGACCATCGGCCAGTTGCCGGTCAACTCGGAATCCCAGGTCAGCGACGATCCCTTCCTGCAGGCCGGTTTCGCCCTGCTCAGCAATGCCGAGAACGTCGCCCAGTTCTTCGATCGCGATGCCCCGGCGGCGATCGCCCGGGCCGGCATGGAGGGCTTTCAGGAGTTCATGGCCAGGCCCGAGCGGCTAGAGCAGATTCTTCAGCGTATCGAAAAGGTCCGGCGCCATGCCTACAAAAACTGACAGCCAGGCGCCGCGGCATGCGGCCGGCGCCGCTTCCGGTCTCTCGCGCCCTGGCGGCATACGCGCCTACTGGAAGGCCAATCAGCTCAAGCTGGCGCCCTGGCTGTTTCTGGCGCCCGGCATCCTGATGTTCCTGCTGTACGTGATACTGCCGATCTTCCAGTCGCTGCAGGTGTCCTTCTACGACTGGGACGGCCTGGGCGAGAAGACCTTTATCGGCCTGGACAACTATGCCGAACTGCTCGACGACCATGCCTTCTACGTGTCGCTGAAGAACAACCTGATCTGGCTGGTCCTCTACCTGCTGGCCATGCCGGCCGGCTTGGCCCTGGCGCTGTTTCTCAACCAGACGGTGTTCGGCATCCGCCTGTACAAGTCACTGTTCTTCTTTCCCTTCGTGATTTCCCAGGTGGTGGTGGGGCTGGTCTTCGCCTGGTTCTACGATCCGAACCACGGCCTGCTCAACCTCTTCCTGGAGGCCCTGGGCTTCGAGTCCATCGCGGTGCTGGCCGACGAACGCTTCGCCACCTACGGCATCATCGCCGCCGGCCTCTGGCCGCAGACGGCCTACTGCATGATCCTCTATCTGACCGGCCTCAATGCCGTGGACCCCGAGCAGATCGAGGCGGCGCGCCTGGACAATGCCAGGGGCTGGCGCATGCTCTGGTACGTGATACTGCCGCAGCTGCGCCCGGCCACCTTCATCGCCCTGGTGGTCACGGTGATAGGCGCGCTGCGCAGCTTCGACCTGATCTCGATCATGACCGATGGCGGCCCCTACGGCTCGACCCGGGTCCTGGCCTTCTACATGTACGAGCAGGCCTTCTCCGAGTACGGCTTCCGCATGGGCTACGGGGCGGCCATCGCCGTGGTGCTGTTCGCCATCATGCTGATCTACATCGCCGCCTTCCTCTACAAGATCTACCGTGACGAGAGGAGCCACTGACGATGTTTCCCACGCCCATCCAGAAGGCCTCCGCCGCGACCCAGACGCTGTACAGGGTCGCCCTGCCGATTGCCCTGATCCTCTGGCTGCTGCCGTTGATCGCGGTGGCCCTGACCTCGGTGCGCTCGGCTGCCGACATCACCGCCGGCAACTACTGGGGCTGGCCGAGTTCCTTCAACCTGCTGGAGAACTACACGGCGGTGTTCAGCCATTCGCCGATCGGTCAGTACATCCTCAACAGCTTCAAGGTCACCATCCCCACGGTGATAGGCGCCCTGGCGCTGTCCTGCATGACCGGCTTCGCCCTGGCCGTGTACCGCTTCAAGGCCAACATGCTGCTGTTCTGCCTGTTCGTCGCCGGCAACTTCGTGCCCTTCCAGATTCTCATGGTGCCGGTGCGCGACCTGACCTTGTCGATGGGCATCTACAACACCACCCTGGGCCTGGTGCTGTTCCACGTGGCCTTCCAGACCGGCTTCTGCACCCTGTTCATGCGCAACTTCATCCGCGCGCTGCCCAGCGAACTGATCGAGGCGGCGCGGGTCGATGGGGTATCGGAGCTGCGCATCTTCTGGTTCGTCGTGCTGCCGCTGATGCGTCCGGCCATCGCCGCCCTGGCGGTGCTGATCTTCACCTTCATCTGGAACGACTATTTCTGGGCCACGGTCCTGACCCAGGGTGCCGAGACCCAGCCGGTCACCGCCGGTCTCTACTCGCTCAACGGCCAGTGGGTGGCCGCCTGGCACCTGGTTTCGGCCGGCTCCATAGTCGCGGCCCTGCCGCCGGTGTTGATGTTCTTCGCCATGCAGAAGCACTTCATCGCCGGTCTGACCCTGGGAGCGGTCAAATGAACCAGAGCTGGCGTCTCGACACCGCCGGGCAAACCCTGGTGCTGGCAACCTGCGACGGGGCCCTGGCCCGGGTCGTCTACTGGGGCCAGGCGCTGCCGCCGGATGAGGACCTCGAGATCCTGGCCAGCGCTCAGCAGAGCGATCTGGGCGGCGGCATGCTCGATCGCCTGGCCGATCTCTCCGTGTGTCCGCAGGCGAGCGAGGCCTTCCCCGGCCAGCCCGGCCTGCAGCTGCGCGATCGCCAGGGCAGGGCGCTGTTGCCGGCCTTGGTTCTCGAGGATGCCCGCGCCGAAGCCGGCGCCCTGCGTCTGGCTTACCGCGATGCCGGCCTGGGCCTGCGCTACCAACTGGAGATCCGCGCCCCGGCTGGCAGCGAGGTGCTGGTGCTCAGCAGCCAGGTCCACAGCGAGCAGCCGATCTACGTCGACTGGCTGGCGGCGCCGGTGCTGCCGGCGCCGCAGCGCAGCGAGCAGCTGCTGGAGTTCTCCGGGCGCTGGTGCAACGAGCTGCAGGTCAAGGCGCTGCCCTGGCAGCCCGGCGCGCGCCTGCGCGAGTGCCGCCTGGGGCGCAGCTCCCATGAGCACTTTCCCGGCCTGATCCTGCCCTGCAAGGGCGCCACCCATACCCAGGGCCAGGCCTACGCCCTGCATTACGGCTGGTCCGGCGGCCACCGCATGCTCGCCGAAGAGCTGCCGGACGGGCGCCGCCAGATCCAGTTCGGCCACGCCGGCGAGGCGCACGCGCGCCTGCTCAAGAGCTTCGCCACGGCGCCCTTGTACGCCAGCTTCTCGGCCCAGGGCCTGAACGGCCTGGGCCGGGCCTTCCAGCAGCACCTACGGGAACACATCGTGCGTTTTCCGGATCGCCAGCGGCCGCGCCCGGTGCACTACAACTGCTGGGAAGCGGTGTACTTCGAGCACGATCTGGCCACCCTCAAGGACATCGCCGCGCGCGCCGCCGAACTCGGCGCCGAGCGTTTCGTGCTCGACGACGGCTGGTTCAAGGGCCGCGACAACGACCGCAGCAGCCTCGGCGACTGGCAGGTAGACGAGCGCAAGTTCCCCGACGGCCTGGGGCCCTTGATCGCCCATGTCGAGGCCCTCGGCATGCGCTTCGGCCTCTGGGTCGAGCCGGAGATGGTCAGCCCCGACAGCGATCTGTACCGGGCCCACCCGGACTGGATTCTCGGCCCGGCTGATCAGACCCTGGGGCGCCATCAGCTGGTGCTGGACCTGTCTCTGGCGCCGGTGCGCGACTACCTGTTCGAGCGCCTCTCGGCTCTGCTCGGCGAGTACCCGATCGACTACCTCAAGTGGGATCACAACCGCGCGTTGCCCGGGCCCTCGGCGGCGCAGACCGAGGGGCTTTATCGGTTGCTCGATGCGCTGCGTGAGGCCCATCCGGCGGTGGAGATCGAAAGCTGCGCCTCCGGCGGCGGGCGCATCGACTTCGGCATCCTGCAGCGCACCCAGCGGGTCTGGCTGTCGGACTCCAACGACGCCCTCGAGCGTTTTCGCATGCAGGGCGATGCCGCGCTCTTCCTGCCGGCGGAGATCACCGGCAGCCATGTCGGGCCGCGCCACTGCCATACCTCCGGGCGGGTGCTGCCGATGGCCATGCGCGCCTGGGTGGCGGCCAGCCGCCACATGGGGTTCGAGATGGACCCGCGCGAGCTCAGCGATGAGGAGGCGCAGGCGCTTAAGGACGCCACCGGCTGGTACAAGGCCAACCGCCAGTGGCTGCATCGCGGCCATATCCTGCGCCTGGACAGCGACGACCCGGCGGTGCTCGGCGAACTGCAACTGGCCGAGGATGGCCAGCGCTTCGTCGCCCTGGTGGCGCAGATCACGCCCTCGGCGCAGTCGCTGCCGCGGCCGATCCGCCTGACCGGCCTGGAGCCCGGCGCGCGCTACCGGATACGCCTGCGCAATCCGCAGCTGGCCGCCCCCAGCAGCCGCGGCCAGCTGGCGCTGCGCGACGGCGAGCTGACCTTGAGCGGCCGCGCCCTGATGGACCTGGGCATTCAACTTCCCCTGGCATTTCCAGCGACCCTCTGGGTCATCGAAGGTACGACAGCATGACCGACAAGAAGAAGCTCCGCTCCCAGGCCTGGTACGGCAAACTCGACCGCGACGGCTTCATTCACCGCAGCTGGATGAAGAACCAGGGCTTTCCCGACCACGCCTTCGACGGCCGGCCGATCATCGGCATCTGCAACACCTGGTCGGAGCTGACGCCCTGCAACTCCGGCCTGCGCGCCCTGGCCGAAGTGGTCAAGCGCGGGGTCTGGGAGGCCGGCGGCTTCCCGGTGGAGTTCCCGGTGATGTCGCTTGGCGAAACCCAGATGAAACCCACCGCCATGCTCTTTCGCAACCTGCTGGCGATGGACGTGGAGGAGAGCATCCGCGCCTACGGCATCGATGGCGTGGTGCTGCTCGGCGGTTGCGACAAGACCACCCCGGGCCAGCTGATGGGCGCGGTCAGCGTCGATCTGCCGACCATAGTGGTGTCGGCCGGGCCCATGCTCAACGGCAAGTGGAAGGGTCAGGACATCGGCTCGGGCACCGATGTCTGGAAGTTCTCCGAGAGCGTGCGCGCCGGCGAAATGAGCCTCAAGGACTTCATGGCCGCCGAATCGGGCATGAGCCGCTCGGCCGGGGTCTGCATGACCATGGGCACCGCCTCGACCATGGCCTCGCTGGTCGAGGCCATGGGCCTGTGCCTGCCGACCAACGCCGCGCTGCCGGCGGTCGATGCGCGCCGCGCCGCCCTGGCCCACCTGACCGGCCGGCGCATCGTCGAGATGGTCGAGGAAGACCTGCGCCTGTCGAAGATCCTGACCAAGGCCAGCCTGGAGAACGCCATCCTGGCCAACGCCGCGGTCGGCGGCTCGACCAATGCGGTGATGCACCTGCTGGCCATCGCCGGCCGTGCCGAGATCGACCTGAGCCTCAAGGATTTCGAGATCGGCAGCGAGATCCCGCTGCTGGTCAACTGCATGCCCTCGGGCAAATACCTGATGGAGGACTTCTGCTACGCCGGCGGCATGCCGGTGGTGCTGAGCGAACTGGCCGGCCATTTGCGCCCGGCCAACACGGTGCTGGGCAAGGACATCTCCTTCTATGCCGACGGCGCCGAGTGCTTCAACCGCGACGTCATCCGCACCTTCGCCGAGCCGCTCAAGCCGGCCGCCGGCCTGCGCGTGCTGCGCGGCAACCTGGCGCCCAGCGGCGCCATCATCAAGCCCTCGGCGGCCTCCGAGCACCTGCTGAGCCATGAAGGGCCGGCCTACGTGTTCGAGAACATCGAGGACCTCAAGGCCAACATCGACCGGCCCGACCTGCCGGTCGACGAGAACACCGTGCTGGTGCTCAAGGGCTGCGGGCCCAAGGGTTACCCGGGCATGCCCGAGGTCGGCAACATGCCGATCCCGCGCTGTTTGGTCGAGCGCGGCGTGCGCGACATGGTGCGGGTCTCGGATGCGCGCATGTCCGGCACCGCCTTCGGCACCGTGGTCCTGCACGTGGCCCCCGAGGCCAACGCCGGCGGCCCCCTGGCGCTGGTCAAGACCGGCGACATCATCCGCCTGTGCGCCCGCGAGGGCATCCTCGAGCTCAAGGTCAGCGACGAGGAACTGGCCGCGCGCCGGGCCAACTGGACGCCGGAGCCGCCGCACTACAGCCGCGGCTACGCCAAGCTCTACATCGACCATGTGCTGCAGGCCGACCGCGGCGCCGACCTGGACTTTTTGGTCGGCAAGGACACCCGTCCGGTCACCCGGGAGAGCCATTGATGTCGCAGTTCGTCAGCTTCCATGACCTCAAGGGCGCCAGCGTCTTCATCACCGGCGGCGGCGCCGGCATTGGCGCAGCCCTGACCGAGGGCTTTATCGAGCAGGGCGCGCGGGTGGCCTTCGTGCAGCGCTCCGATGCCTCGGCCTTCGTCGCCGAGATGAAGGACAAACACGGTGTCGAGCCGCTGTTCATCCGCTGCGACATCGGCGATGTGGCCGCCCTGCAGCAGGCCATGGCCCAGGCCGCGGCCGCCCATGGCGCCATCTCGGTATTGGTGAACAATGCCGCCAACGACGCCCGCCACAGCCTCGAGGCCTACACGGCCGAGGACTGGGACCGCGGCATGTCGGTGAACCTGCGCCCGCATTTCTTCACCGCCCAGGCGGTGGTGGCGGGCATGAAGGCGCGCGGCGGCGGCGCGATCATCAACTTCTCCTCCATCTCCTACCTGATGGGCAATGCCGGCTACCCGGCCTATGTCGCCTCCAAGGCCGCCATCACCGGCCTGACCCGTGGCCTGGCGCGGGAGTTGGGGCCCCACGGCATCCGCGTCAACGCCTTGCTGCCCGGCTGGGTGCTGACCCCCAAGCAGCTGGAGATGTGGGCCACCCCCGAGGATCTGGCCGCGCACCTGGAGCGCCAGTGCCTGAAGGAGCACCTGGCCCCGCGCGACATCGTCGATGCCACCCTGTTCCTCGCGTCCCAGGCCAGCCGCATGATGACCGGCCAGGCGATGGTGGTGGACGGCGGCGTGGTGGTGACCGGATGAGCGCAGCGGACTGGATAGCGGTCGACTGGGGTACCAGCCGCCTGCGCGCCTGGGCCCTGTCGGACAGCGGCCAGGTGCTGGCCCGCGCCAGCAGCGACCAGGGCATGGGCAGCCTGGCCCCGGCGCAGTTCGAGGCGGCCCTGCTGCAGGCGGTCGGCGACTGGCTGGCGCCCGAGCGGCGCACCCCGGTGATCGCTTGCGGCATGGTCGGTTCGCGTCAGGGCTGGGTCGAGGCCGCCTATCGCAGCACCCCCTGCGCCCCGGCCGGCCCGATGACCGCCGCGCCCACCCGCGACCCGCGGATCGCGGTGCAGATCTGCGCCGGACTCCAGCAGGCGTCTCCGGCCGATGTCATGCGCGGCGAGGAAACCCAGGTGGCCGGTTTGCTGGCCAGCGACCCGGCCTTCGCGGGCGTGATCTGCCTGCCCGGTACCCACAGCAAGTGGGTGCGGGTGGGCGGGGCGCGGATCCTCGATTTCCAGACCTACATGACCGGCGAACTCTTTGCGCTCCTGGCCGAGCGCTCGGTGCTGCGCCACTCCCTCGACGCCCCGGGCTGGGACCCGGCGGCCTTCGCCGAGGCCGTGGCCAGCGCCTTCGACCAGCCCGCGCAGGTGGCCGCCCGGCTGTTCTCGCTGAGGGCGGCGGCGCTGATCGCCGGCCTGTCGGCGGACACCGCGCGGGCGCGGCTGTCCGGCTACCTGATCGGCCTGGAACTGGCCGCCGCCGCGCCCTATTGGACCGGCCAGAAGGTAGCCCTGATCGGCGCCAGCCAACTGGTCCGGCACTATGCCGAGGCGTTGCGCGGGCTGGGCGTGCAGACCCATATCCACGACAGCGAGGCGATGACCCTGGGTGGTCTCGTGCGCGCCTATCAGCAGCTGAAGGAAGCCTGACATGGCCCAACGCGAACTTATCGCCATCCTCCGCGGCATCCGCCCGGACGAGGCGCTCGCCATTGCCGAGGTGCTGATCGATGCCGGCATCAGCCAGATCGAGGTGCCGCTCAACTCGCCCGAGCCGCTCGACAGCATCGCGCGCATGGTGCAGGCCTTCGGCGATCGGGCGCGCTTCGGCGCCGGCACCGTGCTCAGCGTCGAGCAGGTCGAGGCGGTGGCCCGCACCGGCGCAGGGCTGATCGTATCGCCCAATTGCAACCCGGCGGTGATCCGCGCCACCAAGGCGCAGGGCATGCTGTCCTACCCGGGGGTGTTGACGCCCAGCGAGTGCTTCAGCGCCCTCGACAGCGGCGCCGATGGTTTGAAGATATTCCCCGCCTCGGTACTCGGGCCGGCCGGTCTGGCCGCCATCCGCGCGGTGCTGCCGGCCACGGTGGCTATCTATGCGGTCGGCGGCGTCGGCGCGGAGAACTTCGCCGAATGGCGCAGCGCCGGCGCCCGCGGCTTCGGCATAGGTTCGGCGCTGTACAAGCCCGGCTACGGTGTCGCCGAGGTGCGCGCCCGTGCCGAGGCTCTGGTGGCCGCCTATGACGGAGGGCTGGCCTGATGCTGCGGGTATTCGACGACAGCGCCTGCCAGCTGGGCGAGGGCGCGCTCTGGCATCCGCTGCGCCAGCAACTGTTCTGGTTCGACATCCTCGGCAAGACCCTCTATGGCCGCGGCGAGACCGGGCTGCAGCGCTGGCTGTTCGACGAGCATGTCTCGGCCGCCGGCTGGGTCGATCGCGACACCCTGCTGATCGCCAGCGAAACCGCCCTGCTGCGCTTCGACCTGGCGAGCGGTAGATCGCAGGTGCTGCTGGCGCTGGAGGCGGACAATCCGCAGACCCGCTCCAACGACGGCCGCGCCGACCCTTGGGGCGGCTTCTGGATCGGCACCATGGGCAAGCAGGCCGAGCCCGGCGCCGGCGCCATCTACCGTTACTATCGGGGTGAGCTGCGCCGGCTGTTCGCCGGCATCAGCATTCCCAACGCCATCTGCTTCGCCCCGGACCGCAGCTGCGCGTACTACAGCGACACGGTGGAGCGGATCATCTGGCGTCAGCCGCTGGAGCCGGTCGATGGCTGGCCGCGCGGCGAGCCCGAGGTCTTCGTCGACCTGCGCGAGGAGGGCCTGAATCCCGACGGCGCGGTCTGCGATGCCCGGGGCAACCTGTGGAATGCCCAGTGGGGCGCCTCGCGGGTCGCCCAGTACGGGCCCGACGGCCGTTTCATCAGCGCCACCGAGGTGCCGACCGAGCAGCCCAGTTGCCCGGCTTTCGGCGGGCCCGAGTTGTCCACCCTGTTTGTCACCAGCGCCCGGCAGGGCCTGACGACCGCGCAGCTGAGCCAGCAGCCGGCCGGGCAGACCTTCTGCGCCGAACTTTCCATCAAAGGCCTGCCCGAGTACCGGGTCGTTCTGGATTAATGCGATGAAACGTACCCTAGGTGTTTGCTACTACCCCGAACAATGGCCCGAGCATTTCTGGGCCGAGGACGCCGCGCGCATGGTCGCCGCCGGCCTGAGCTGGGTGCGCATCGGCGAGTTCGCCTGGAGCCGGCTGGAACC
>JBFHKK010000029.1:0-12801 GCA_041595475.1 Pseudomonas sp.
ATCACCGGCAGCGCCTGCAGCAACAGACTGGCTGCCAGGCGCAGGGTCGGCCAGGGGCGGGTCGCCAGGGCGCTCTGCTGCAGGCCGATCAGGGCGGCCAGCAGCGCCGTCACCGGCAGCAGGCTGTAGAGCGCTGCGGCCAGGCTGTCGTCGAACAGGTAGGCGGTGACCACCACGAAGAAGCCGAGCAGGATCAGCACCAAAGCATCGCGGCGGCTGCGCATCTCCAGCAGCTTGAGAAGGAAGGCGGCGATCAGCAAGACCACTGCGGCGTCCAAACCGACCAGGGTGCCGCGCGAGAGCCAGACGCCGAGTGCGGCCAACAGCATCAGCGCGCCCTTGACCCAGGTGCGCGGATAGCCGGCGCGCATGCGCAAGATCTGGATACGCCAGGCCGCGCAGCCGAGCCACAGCGCCATGATCCAGAGCGGCAGATGCCCCAGGTGCGGCACTATCACCAGGGCCTGGGCGGCCAGCAGCCAGCTCAGGGCGACGCGCGGAATGCCGGCCTGCGCGCTCATGGCGCATTCCCGTAGAGGGCCAGTGCACGCAGGCAGGCCTCGCGATGGCCGGCGCCGCTGTCCGGACCGAGCAGGGCATCCGGCAGGCGCAGGGCGAAGGGCTGCTGGCGCGCCGACAACTGCAGCACCCAATGACAGAGCAGCGACAGCCGGGTCTCGAGGTCACCGCCGAGCGCCGCGAAATCCAGGCAGGGCTCCTGCCCGGCGAGGCTGGCGAAGTCCTTGACCAGCAGGCCCTGGCCGCGCGAGTAGGCCTTCCAGTCGAGGCGCCGCTTGGAGTCGCCCGGCTGGTAGGGCTTGAGGCCCTGAAAGTCATCGGCGCCCTGGCCCCGGGCCTGGTGGCCCTCCTCCTCATGCTCCGGGTCGGCACCGGCGCTCAGCGGCAGTTCGCCTTCCAACGGGCGCGGGTAAACCAGCAGGGCCTGATCCAGGTCGACCCAGCTCCAGGCCACCAGCAGCCCCAGCGGGAAGCGGCTCTCCACCCGCAGGCGCCCGGGCCTGAGCCAGCCGCGCTGCAGCGCGGCGCGGTTCAACTGGCAGTCGCAGGCGCCCTGGGCCGAGACGTCGAGCAGTTGCAGGGGCGCCGGCGGCCAGCCCAGGGCGATGGCCTGGTGGGCGCGGGCGCTGCTTTCCAGCTGCACACCGAAG
This sequence comes from Pseudomonas sp., assembly GCA_041595475.1. GTDB lineage: Bacteria > Pseudomonadota > Gammaproteobacteria > Pseudomonadales > Pseudomonadaceae > Aquipseudomonas. The sequence continues at coordinate 1,170 of JBFHKK010000029.1, forward strand.
CCGGCCTGCTCGCCGACGAAGACCGCCGGGGCGGCGCCGGCCTTGAGGATCAGCCCGCCGAGGTTGCGGTAGGTGTGCAGTATGGCCACCACGAATACCGCAGCGAGCAGGAAGGTCAGGCCGTAGGCCAGGCTGTTCTGGTAATTGATCGCCGCCAGCAGCATCAGCACCAGGGCCCCGGCGAAGGCCACGCCGCTGCGGGTGGGCAGGATGAAAATGCGTCGCTGGGTCAGGCGCACCCGCGCCGCCGGCGGCAGACGTCGGCTCAGCCAGCGATTCCACAGGGCCTTGGATCGGGCGATCAAAGCACCGCCACCTCGCGCAACAGCCACTGCACCAGGGCGCCGCCGCCATGCCCGGCCGGATCGGCACGCTCGCGCAGACGGTGGCCGACCACCGAGGGCAGCACCGCCTGCACGTCTTCGGGAATCACATAGTCGCGCCCGGCCAGCAGGGCCCAGGCGCGGGCGGCAGCCAGCTGCGCCAGGCTGGCGCGCGGCGACAGCCCCCAGGCGAACTGGGGCTGGCTGCGGGTCGCCTCGACCAGGCGCAACACATAGTCGACCAGGGCGTCGCTGGCCCGCACCTGCGGCACCTCGGCCTGGATCAGCGCCAGCTCGGCATGATCGAGAATCGGCTCCAGCCGCGGCAGCAGCGCGCGCCGCGAATCCCCCAGCAGCAGCGCGCGTTCGGCGGCCTTGGCCGGGTAGCCGAGCGACAGGCGCATGAGAAAGCGATCGAGCTGGGACTCCGGCAAGGCGAAGGTGCCGCCCTGACTGACCGGGTTCTGGGTGGCGATGACGAAGAAGGGCTCGGGCAGCGGCCGGGTCGCCCCCTCGATGGTGACCTGGCCCTCCTCCATGGCCTCGAGCAACGCGCTCTGGCTCTTGGGCGTGGCCCGGTTGATCTCGTCGGCCAGCACCAGTTCGGCGAAGATAGGCCCGGGATGGAAGACGAATTGCCCGGTGTCCCGGTCGAACACCGAAGTGCCGAGGATATCGCCGGGCAAGAGGTCGGAGGTGAACTGGATACGCTGGAAACTCAGCCCCAGCACCCGCGCCAGGGCATGGCTGAGGGTGGTCTTGCCCATCCCCGGCAGATCCTCGATCAGCAAGTGGCCGCGGGCCAGCAGACAGGTCAGGGCCAGGCGCACCTGGGCCGGCTTGCCCAACAGCACCTCGTCCACCGCATTGAGGCAGGCCTGCAGTTTCTCGCGCATCGATCGCTCCTCGTCCAAGAGCCTCGATGCTACTGGCGCTCACCCCGGCGGCAAAGGCCCTTGAAACCTTTGCTCACCAAAGTGTGCATCAGGCCGCGCCTTTCACAGGCGGAAATGCCCGGCCATGCCCTGCAGTTCGCGACCCAGCTCGGCCAGTTGCACGCTGGAGTTGGCCGACTCGTCCATGGCGTTGGCCGACTGATCGGCGATATCGCGGATGGAGGTGACGCTGCGGTTGATCTCCTCGGCCACCGCCGACTGCTGCTCGGCGGCCGCGGCGATCTGCTGATTCATCTCGAAGATCTGCGTGACCGCCTCGGCGATGGCCGCCAGCGCGCCTTCGGTCTGGTTCGCGTCCTGCACCACCAGATCGACCAGGCTGCCGCTCTCGCGCATGTCCGCCACCGAACGGCGGGCGCTCTCGCGCAGGGTGGAAATCAATTGCTCGATCTGCGCGGTGGACTGCTGGGTGCGCTTGGCCAGGGCGCGCACCTCGTCGGCCACCACGGCGAAGCCGCGCCCCTGATCGCCGGCCCGGGCCGCCTCGATGGCGGCATTGAGCGCCAGCAGGTTGGTCTGCTCGGCGACGGCCTTGATCACCTCGAGCACCGATTCGATGCTCTGGGTGTCCTGACTCAGGCGCTCGATGCTCTGGGTGCTGGTGTCCACCGCCGCGGCCAGCTGACCGATGCGCTGCAAAGTCTGGTGGACCACGCTCACGCCGCTGCTGACCCGGGCCTCGGCCTGGGCGGTGGAGGCGGCCGCCGCCTCGGCATTGCGCGCCACCTCGTGCACGGTGGCGGTCATCTGGCTCATGGCGGTGGCCACCTGGTCGGTTTCCAGCTTCTGGCCGTTGACCCCCTGGCGGGTCTGCTCGGTGCTCACCGACAGGCTGTGCGCCGAGGCGGAAATCTGCGTCACCCCGCCTTGCAGGCGGCCGACCATTTCCCGCAGGTTGTTCGACATGCTCTGCATGGCCGCCAGCAACTGACCGACCTCGTCGCTGCGATTGACCTGGATACGCACGCTCAGATCGCCCTCGGCGACCTTCTGCGCCAGGCGAATCACCTGCTTGAGCGGGCGCACGATCAGCACGCTGATGCTGACGGTGGCCAGCAGGCCGATCAGCAGGGCCAGACCCGCGGCCAGCAGGATCAGGCCGGTACTGGCCTGCATCTGCGCCTGCATGCCGGCTTGCAGGCGCTCTTCGGCCTGGTCGATAAGACCGCCGATGCGCTGCGCCTGTTCGACCAGGCGGGCGTGTTCCTGCTTCTGCTGCTGCAGGTGCCCGGTGTATTCATCCAGGCGCTGGTTGAAGAACTTGAGGTTGCCGATCACCTCTTCGAGTACTGCGCTGTAGCCCGGGTCGTCCATCGAATCGCGCAGGGTGGTGGCCAGGGTCTGGGCCTCGGTCGCCTCGGCGATGCTGGTCTGCGGCGCTTCGCCGGAGCTGCGGCTCTGCTCCAGGCGCACCCGCGCCTGGTCGAGGGCCTGCAGCAACAGCTGGTGAATGCGACTGATCTGGCCGGCCTGCTCGACCATGGCCGCGCCTTCGCTGCCGGCGCTGCTCTTGAGCAGGTCGACGCCGTCCTCGGCCAGCCCGCCCTGCAGCAGGTCCAGGCTGTTGGCGGCGCTGACCACCAGCCACTGCGCCGCCTCCAGGGACAGGCGCATGTTGTCGGTCAGCTCGACATAGCGGTCGAAGGCGCCGCGGTATTCGGTGAGCGCGCTGGCTACCTCCTCCAGCAGCGGGCGCTCGTCGGCCGTCAGGTCGGCCTGCAGGGCGGCGCTGTCGCCCTGCACCTGCTGTACCTGCTGGTGCAGTTGGCTGGCCAGCTTGGGGTTGCCGGTGAGGGCGAAATCCCGCTCGCTGCCGCGAATCTGCTGAACCTGGGCGTTGATCGCGCTGATGCGCTCGAGCAAGGCCGAGCTGGCGCCGACGTCGCGCAGGGCGAAGAATCCGGTGAGGGCGACCAGTGCCGTGAGCGACAGCACCACGCCGAAGCCCAGTGCCAATTTGTTCGCCGTGCTCAAGCTGGCCAGGCGCTGCTGCAGGACAGTCATCATCTTGTTGTTCTCCAACTGTCGGGTTGCCTCGACGCACAGGCGCAGGCCGGCGCAATCCGAGTGTTCGCAGATTGCGGCAGCGCACGCACGCGCGCAAGCGGGGCGCCAGCCGGCCTGGTGCTTTTAGCTAAGAAGCGGTCGTTTTTGACCGCGTCGCCCCCAGCCGATCCTTTGATCCAGGCCAATTGCCCGCAGCCGGTGGCGTTCTAGGCTTAGGCGCACACCTTGGGAGACGATCATGCATGCAGCCGCCGACGAAAACTGGCACGCCTTGCCGGCCCAACACAGCCTGCAGCGCCTGGCCAGCAGCAGCAACGGCCTGAGCGCCACAGAGGCCGAACAGCGCCTGGCGCTCTATGGTCCCAATCGGCTGCCGGCGCCGCGCACCGCCGGCCCCTTCAGGCGCCTGCTGCTGCAATTTCACAACCTGCTGATCTATGTGCTGCTGGCCGCCAGCCTGACCACCCTGATGCTCGGCCAGTGGCTCGACAGTGCGGTGATCTTCGCGGTGGTGCTGATCAACGCCTTGATCGGCTTCCTGCAGGAAGGCAAGGCGCAGCGGGCGATGCGCGCCATTCAGCAGCTGCTGAGCCTGGACAGCCGGGTACGCCGCGACGGCCGGGTACTGCGCGTCCCGGCCGAACAGCTGGTACTCGGCGACCTGGTGCTGCTGGAGCCCGGCGACCGGGTGCCGGCCGACCTGCGCCTGCTCGACAGCCGCGACCTGCGCATCGAGGAGGCCCTGCTCACCGGCGAATCGCTGCCGGCGGGCAAGCACCCGGCCGCGGTACCGCTGCACGCCAGCCTCGGCGACCGCAAGAGCATGGCCTACTCCGGCACCCTGGTCTGCGCCGGCAGCGGCTGCGGCCTGGTGGTGGCCACCGCGAGCAACACCGAACTGGGCCGGATCAGCCACCTGCTGGGCTCGGTCGCGCGCCTGCAGACCCCGCTGCTGGCGGACATGGCGCGCTTCGCCCGGCTGCTGACCCTGCTGATCCTGGCCGTCGCCTCGCTCACCTTCGCCTTCGGCGTGCTGCTGCGCGACTACAGCGCCAGCGAGATGCTGATGGCCGCGGTCGGCCTGGCGGTGGCCGCCATTCCGGAGGGCCTGCCGGCGGTCCTGACCATCATCCTGGCTCTGGGCATGCAGCGCATGGCCAGTCGCCGGGCGATCATCCGCCGCCTGCCGGCGGTGGAAAGCCTGGGCGCGGTGTCGGTGATCTGCACCGACAAGACCGGCACCCTGACGCGCAACGAAATGACCGTGCAGCAGGTGTACTGCAGCACCCGACACTACCGGGTCGAAGGCCTCGGCTACGCGCCCCTGGGCCTGATTCTCGATGAGCAGGGGCGCGCCTGCGAGGCCGCCGAGCACGGGGATCTGCTCGAGCTGGCGCGCGCCGGACTGCTGGCCAACCAGGCCAGCTTGAATGCCCATGCCGACGGCTGGCGCATCAGCGGCGATCCGACCGAGGCGGCGCTGCTGACCCTGGCCGGCAAACTCGGCCTCGAACTGCAGGACGAATTGGCCAAACTGCCGCGGGTCGACGCCATCCCCTTCAGCTCCGAGCGGCGCTGCACCGCCAGCCTGCACCACGACCACGCCGGACACGGCCTGATCTACCTGGTGGGGGCACCCGAGCGGCTGCTGGAAGTGTGCAACCGCCAGTGGCGCGACGGCGCCGACGAGCCGCTGGACCTGCGCCGCTGGCACCAGCTGCTCGAGCAGGGCGCCGGCCAGGGCCTGCGCATGCTCGGCCTGGCCATGCGCGCCTTGCCCGGCAGTCAGACGCAGCTGTCCTTCGCCGACCTGGAGGGCGATTTCGTCCTGCTCGGCCTGGTCGGCATGCTCGACCCACCCCGCGAGGAAGCCGTGCGCGCGGTCGCCGAATGCCGCAGCGCCGGCATCGCGGTGAAGATGATCACCGGCGACCATGCCGGCACCGCCAGCGCCATCGCCAAGCGCCTGGGCCTGGATCCGGGCCAACCCATCACCGGCGCCGAACTGGACGGCCTGAGCGATGCCGAGCTGGATGCGCGCCTGCCCACCACCAGCGTCTTCGCCCGCACCAGCCCCGAGCACAAGCTGCGCCTGGTGCAGCGCCTGCAGGCCGGCGGCGCGCGGGTGGCCATGACCGGCGACGGGGTCAACGACGCACCGGCGCTCAAGCGCGCCGATATCGGCGTGGCCATGGGCATCAAGGGCACCGAGGTGGCCAAGGAGGCGGCGCAGATGGTGCTGGCCGACGACAACTTCGCCACCATCAGCCACGCCATCGAAGAAGGCCGGGTGGTCTACGACAACCTGAAAAAGTCCATTCTGTTTATCCTCCCCACCAATGGCGGCGAGGCGCTGGTGCTGCTGGTCGCGATCGCCCTGGGCCTGACCCTGCCGATCACCCCGCTGCAGATCCTCTGGGTCAACATGATCACCGCGGTGACCCTGGCCCTGGCCCTGGCCTTCGAGCCGGCCGAGGCCGACCTGATGTGCCGCCCGCCGCGCGATCCACGCGCGCCCCTGCTGAGCGCCCAGTTGCTCTGGCGGGTGCTGTTCATCGCCGTGCTCATGACCCTGACCTGCCTGGCGCTGTTCCTCTACAGCCAGCAACTGGGCTGGTCGCTGGAAGCCAGCCGGACCCTGGCGGTCAACGGCATAGTCGCCTGCGAAATTGGCTACCTGTTCAGCAGCCGCCGACTGCTGGCGCCGGCGCACTTCGGCTGGCGCGACAACCCCATGGTCTGGGCCATGGTGCTGTTACTGATTGTGCTACAGCTGGCCCTCAGCCACTGGAGCCTGCTGCAGCAGCTGTTCGCTACCGCCGCACTGCCGGCCGGCGCCTGGGGCGCCTGCCTGCTGATTGCCCTGGCCGTGTGCGCGCTGGTGGAGCTGGAGAAGTCTGCCCTGCGCCGGTTCGCCCGCGGGGCCGTAGCTAAGGCCGCGGGCGAAAGCGGCGCAGAGTGAGGCTCAGCGGCCGGCGCGCGACTCGCGAATGTAGAAACGCGCGCGCTCGGCCTTGCGGGTACAGCCCTGGTAGGCCTCGAACTGTTGCTGGGTCTTGGCCGCGGTCAGCAGCGACAGGGCCTTGGCATAGCTGACGGTGCCGGTGAAGCCCTCGGCCTTGGCCAGGTCGAGTTCCTGCCAGGCCGCATCGAGCTGGTTGGCGCAGCTGTCGCGGGCGGTGGTCTTGGCGGCGCAGCCGCTCAGCAGCAGGGCGAACAGCGCCAGGCAGATCGAGGTTTTCATGTCGCGGACTCCTTGAGTCGATACGGAAGAAGGCTTAGCACGGCGGCGCAGGGTGCGTGACCGGCGAATCTTGGCGCTGGCGCAGATACTCGATGACCGCCGCCTGCTCGCCGACGAACTCGATGCGCCCGGCCTTGCTCTCGCGCTGGAAGGCGTACATGGGATCGTAGTACTCCACCAGCAGCGCCTCGATCCAGCCGCGATGCCGATCGACCCCCTCGCCGCCCTGCTGCTCCTGCAGGGCCTGGTCCATGATCGCCGCCAGGCGCCGGTAACGCTCCCCGCCCAGGCGCTTCTGGATATTGGCCAGGCTCTGCTGCAGGCGTTCGGCGAAGGCGGCGAAACCAGCCTCGCCGCCCTGCGCAGCGACGAACTCGGCGCACAGGTCGATCACATAGTCCTTGAGAATGCGCTCGATGCGCCCTTCCAGGCTGTCCTCCAGCCACACCAGCGGGAAGTGCTGCATGCCCTGGTAAAGCGCCAGGGGCAGCGAGCAGCGGCCGATCAGACGGGCCTCGTCCTCGAGCACGAACTGGCGCTGACCGGCCGCGCGCTTGCGCAGGATGTCCACTGCCAGGGCGTTTTCGAAATCGATCTGCCCCGGTTGGCCGCTGGCGCGCTTGCCGAAGCTGGAGCCGCGGTGATTGGCATGGCCCTCCAGGTCCAGGCTGTTGTCCAACTGGGCGATGACCTCGGTCTTGCCGGTGCCGGTCATGCCGCCGACCAGCACGAACGGGCACTCGGCAAGCGCCTGTTCGGTGGTCTCGATCAGGAAAGTGCGCATCGCCTTGTAGCCGCCCAGCACCCGCGGATACTCGATCCCCGCCTCGCTCTTGAGCCACTGCTGGACGATCTGCGAGCGCAGGCCGCCGCGAAAGCAGTACAGGTAACCCTGCGGATGGGCCTCGGCGAAGGCGGCCCAGGCCTGAATGCGCTCGGCCTTGAGCGCGCCACTGACCAACTGGTGGCCCAGCTCGATGGCCGCCTGCTGGCCCTGCTGCTTGTAGCAGGTGCCGACCTTCTGCCGCTCGCTGTCGTTCATCAGGGGCAGGTTGACCACCCCGGGAAAGGCTCCCTTGGCAAATTCCACAGGGGCGCGCATGTCCATCATGGGCACGCCTTCGAGAAACAGTTGGCGGTAGTCCTGGGTGTTGTCGCCCATCAGATCACCTCGACCGCATATCGGCCGCGCTCACGCAATTCGCCGATCGGCTCCAGGCTCAGGCCCTGCTCGGCGGCGACCGCGAGAAACTCGGCCTCGCCCTCGGCCGTCACCGCCACCAGCAGGCCGCCGCTGGTCTGCGGATCGCACAGCAGCAGCTTGTGCGCCTCGGCCAGGGGCGCGATGCGCTCCCCGTAGCTGTCGAAGTTGCGGTGGGTGCCACCCGGCACGCAGCCCTGCTCCAGGTAATAGTCGACGCCAGGCAGGCGCGGCACCTTGGCGAACTCGATGCGCGCGCTCAGGCCGCTGCCGTCGGCCATCTCGACCAGGTGGCCGAGCAGGCCGAAGCCGGTTACGTCGGTCATCGCCGTGACCCCGGCGAGCCTGCCGAAACGGCTGCCCGGCTTGTTCAGGGTGCACATCCAGTCGCGCGCCAGACCGATGTCCTCGGCGCGCAGCCTGGCCTTCTTCTCCGCGGTGGTGAGGATGCCGATGCCCAGCGGCTTGCTCAGATACAGCCTGCAGCCGGCCGTGGCGGTGTCATTGCGCTTCATGTGGCGCTTTTCCACCAGGCCGGTGACCGCCAGACCGAAGATCGGCTCGGGGGCATCGATCGAATGGCCGCCGGCCAGCGGAATGCCGGCCGCGTCGCAGACCGCCCGGCCGCCGCGAATCACCTCGCGCGCCAGTTCGGGCGCGAGCAGGTTGACCGGCCAGCCGAGGATGGCGATGGCCATCAGCGGGTCGCCGCCCATGGCATAGATGTCGCTGATGGCATTGGTCGCGGCGATGCGGCCGAAATCGAAGGGATCGTCGACGATAGGCATGAAGAAGTCGGTGGTCGAAACCACCCCGCGCTCGCCGTCGATAGCATAGACGGCGGCGTCGTCGCGCGAGGCATTGCCGACCCAGAGCCTGGGGTCCAGATGCTGGGCGCCGCTGCCGGCGAGGATCACGTCCAGCACCTTGGGGGAAATCTTGCAACCGCAGCCGGCACCATGGCTGTACTGGGTCAAACGGACGGGTGAACTCATGGCATCTCGCTACTTGGACTGCTCGGGCGGCGGCATTCTAGCAAATGCCGCCTTGGCGCCACCGGTTGGCGCGAGTATGTTGAAAGACAATGCACTGCTGGGGGGAAAAGGATGAGCAAGCGAGTGGCGCTGGTGCTGGGCTCGGGCGGCGCGCGCGGCTATGCCCACATAGGCGTGATCGAGGAACTCGAGGCCCGCGGCTATCAGATCGCCTGCATCGCCGGCTGTTCCATGGGCGCGGTGATAGGCGGCATCTATGCCGCCGGCAAGCTCGAGGAATACAGCGACTGGACCCGCAGCCTGGATTACCTGGATGTGCTGCGCCTGGTCGATGTCAGCTTCCGCCTCGGCGCCATGCGCGGCGAGAAGGTCTTCGGCCATATCCGCGAGATGGTCGGGGAAATCAACATCGAGCAGTTGCCGATTCCCTTCACCGCGGTGGCCACCGACCTGACCAACCAGCAGGAAATCTGGTTCCAGGAGGGCTGCCTGCACCAGGCCATGCGCGCCTCGGCGGCGATTCCGAGCCTGTTCACCCCGGTGGTGCAGGGCAAGCGCATGCTGGTCGATGGTGGCCTGCTCAATCCGCTGCCGATAGTGCCGGTGGTGTCCAGCCACTGCGATCTCATAGTCGCGGTGGACCTCAACGCCAACCAGCCGCTGCATTATCAGCTGCCCGAGATCGAGCGACCGCCGGCGCTCAAGGGCCGCTTCGACCAGATGATGAGTTCGCTCGGTTCCCATCTGCAGTCGCTGCGGCGCAAGCCTGCCGAGGACGAACTGCTGCTGATCGACGAGCAGCCCGAGTACGCCCAGGCCGAAGCCCAGGGCGCCACGGCGGTCGCGCCGGCGCCGGCAGCGGCTGCCACAGAAGTGCAGAGCGCGGGCGCAACCAAGTCCGCCAGCGGCTCGCGGGTTGCCGACATCAGCGGCCCGGCCTCGCTGCTGGAGTTGATCAACCAGAGTTTCGAAGTGATGCAGACTTCGCTGGCCCAATACAAGATCGCCGGCTATCCGCCGGACATCCTGATCAATGTGCCGCACCGGGCCTGCCGTTTCTTCGAGTTCTACAAGGCACCGGAATTGATCCTGCTGGGCCGGCGCATCGCCAGTGACACCCTGGATCGCTTCGAGCGCGGCGACCTCTGAGCCGCCCGCCGGCGGCCCTCAGCCGGGCAGCTGGGTTTCTTCCGCGGTCGGCTCGGGCAGCGGCGCCTTACTCGCCACCCAGTCGTCGAGCAGGCTGTAGGCCACCGCCAGCAGCGTGGGCCCGAGGAACAGGCCCATGAAGCCGAAAGCCAGCAGGCCGCCGAAGACCCCGAGCAGCACCACCACCAAGGGCAGATTGCCGCCACGGCTGATCAGATACGGCTTGAGGAAGTTGTCCACGCCGCTGATCACCAGAAACCCCCAGGCCCCGAGAAACAGCGCCAGGCCATACTGACCCTGGCTGACCAGCCAGGCCGTGGCTGGCACCCAGACCAGCGGCGGGCCCATGGGAATCAGGCTCAGCACGAAGGTGAGGATGCCCAGCAGCAGCGCACCCGGCACCCCGGCGATATAGAAGCCGATCAAGGCCAGCAGGCCCTGGGCCGCGGCCGTGCCTATCACCCCGTTGACCACCCGCTGCACGGTGCCGGCGACCAGTTCCAGATAGTGCTCGGCGCGTGCGCCTATCAGGCGATCGAGCAGGCTGTGAACGAAGGCCGCCAGGCGCGCCCCGTCACGGTAGAAGAAGAACACCAGGGCCAGGCTCAAGGCCAGCTCCAGCACCCCGCCACCGAGCTGGGCACTGCGCGCCAGCAGCCAGTTGCCGACCTGACCCAGGTAGGGCCGCACGCCGGCGAACAAGGCCGCGCCCTGGGCGTCCAGGCTCTGCCAGCTGGCCAGCAGGCTCTCCCCGATCAGCGGCACAGCGCCCAGCCAGCCGGGCGGCGGGGGCAGTCCCTCGACCTGCAGGCCCTTGATAAAGGCCATGGCATCGCGCACGTGATCGGCCAGGTTGAAGCCCAGGAGCACCAGGGGCACGGCCACCAGGCCGATCCAGCCGCAGGTCAGCAGGCCGGCCGCCACCGCCTCGCGGCCGCCCAGCCAGCGGGTCAGCAGGCGCATCAGCGGCCAGCTGGCAAAGGCCAGCACGGCGGCCCAGAACAGCGCCGACCAGAAAGGCGCCAGCACCCAGAGACTGGCACCGAGCAGGCCGAGCAGCAGGATCTGCACCAGCAAGCGATCGTTGTTGAGCATCGACTCGGCTCCGAAGAAAGACACCTGGCAGTGGGTCGCGCTGGCGGCGCCGGTTATTCGAGTACGCCGACGCGCAATCCGGGCACCTGCAGGCTACCCAATTCCAGGCGCGCCTCACGCACCCGCTGCTCGACCAGCGCCTGGCGCCAGGCCTCGGCCTGGGGACCGTCGAGACTCACCCGCAGGGTGCTGTCCAGATTCAGGCTGCGCGCCAGCAACGCCGCCCAGGCCGGGCTTGGCGCCGCCTGCCGGGGCAAGCGCAGCTCGCCGCTGCTGCGCAACTGGCGCAGCAAGGTGGCCGGCGTCGGCAACACCTCGCCCAGTGGGCTGGTGGCGTTCAGCTGTTCCACGTGCAGATAGGCCCGGCGGTTGCCGCGGGTGATGCTGTAGAGCGCCAGCAGGGTGTTCTGCTCGGGTTCGGCCAGGCGCATCAGGACATAGGCCTGCTGGTCATCCGGGCCGTAGAGGATGGACTGACCGAAGACCGCATTGGCCCAAAGGCTGCTGGCGCCGCATTCGCGTCCCTGGCACCAATAGAGCAACTCGGCCTCCTGCGCCTGCAGGGCCTGGCGCGCCTTGCTGAACACCTCCAGCGCCGAATGGGTTGCCGGCAGTTGATAGGTCAGGCTGGTCAGCGGCCCCTCGGCCTGGATCTCCCGCTC
>JBFHKK010000030.1:0-12579 GCA_041595475.1 Pseudomonas sp.
CTGCGCAGCGCGGATCTGTCGATCCAGTTGCTGGCGCGTGAGGTCCAGGTCCGCGGCCAGGCTGCTGTCGCCGCAGAGCACGCCATTGCTCAGCCCGCGGTGGCGCTGAAGGTCGCCGAGCAGGGCGCGCAGCAGCGCCAGCTGGCGGATGTTCAGGCGGATCTGCCGCTGGCGCTGGGCCTGCAGGCGTCTGTGCAGGGCCCAGAACAGCAGGAACAGGGTGAGCAGGGCGGCGCCGCCGACCAGCAGCGACACTTGGTTGAAGGCGTCCATAAGCATTACCCCGTCAGATGGGCCAGGTGGTGGGCGATGCTGTGCGCCTGGTCGGCCGCGCTCAGGTTGGCGGCGTTGCTCTGGCGCACGCGCTCGGCCAGTTCGGCGATCTCGCCCACGGCCTTGCCCTGCTGCTCGGTGCTCACCGCCACCTGGCAGACCTGTTCGGTCAGTTGCCGGGTGCACTGCTGCACCTGGCCGAGCAGCTCGCGCACCGCCTGCGAATGCTCGGCGCTGCAATGGGCGCGCTCGGTCAGATCGGCGACCTGCAGGGTCGCGCCCTTGATATGCCGCTGCACCGCGTCGATGTTGCGGCTGATTTCGGCGGCCGAGGTCTGGCTGTGCAAGGCCAGGCGGCGCACCTCATCGGCCACCACGGCGAAGCCGCGGCCGCTGTCGCCGGCCCGTGCCGCCTCGATGGCGGCATTCAGGGCCAGCAGGTTGGTCTGGTCGGCGATGGCGCGGATGGTGCCGGACATCTGGTTGATGGTGTGCGAATTGCTGTCCAGCTGCCGGATCAGTTCATGGGTGCGGAGGCTTTGCTGCGCCATTTCCGCGACCTGCTGCACCAGATTGGTGAGCCTTTCGATGCCGGCGGCCAGCTGTTCACTGGCCAGCATGCTGGTCTGGCGCGAGGCATCGGCCAGGGCCGCGACCTCGTTGATGCTGACATTGAGCTGCTCGACGGCCGCCGCCGCGATGCTGGCCGACTCGCTCTGGCCCTCGGCATTGCGGGTCACCAGCACGGCGCTGTGCTCCAGTTCGTGGGAGGAGTGGGAGATTTCATCGAGGCGCTGTTGCAGCAGCTGCTGCTGGCGCCGCTCGCGCTGCAGCCACTGCTGCAGGCTCCTGCCCAGTGCATTCAGCAGCGGCCATTCGACGGCGCCGCTGGCGCCACTGGCGCCTTCGCAGTGCCGTTGCAGCTGACCCAGTTCCTCGCGCAGCGACCACAGGCTGGCGATGCCCAGGTAGGCCAGTGCCGCCCACAGCGGCGTGGCTGCGGGCGCCGAGATGAGCGACAGCGCGGCGGCGCTCAGGCTCAGGCCGAGCAGGATCACGATGATGCCGCCCAGGCCCAGCGCACGCAGCAGCAGGTAGGCAGGATAGCTAAGCGATTTCATGAGGGGGCCTCCGGCCGATTGCCCAGGGTGCAAGGTTTGACGGCGTTGCCGGTCAGCCGGCCCGAAGGATCACGCAAGAGCGGTGCCAGAGGTCTCGCGGCTGGTCGCCTGGGTCGGGCGCCGGGCCGGCTGTGCTCTATCCTGAAAAGCGGCAGAGGATGCCGAGCCTATCCAGCGCTACGCTTGACAGGGAGTACCTGTCCGCTGCCGCGGCCGCGTCAGTCAGCCTGCGACCGACGCAGCCGGGGCGGTTTTCTCAGTGAGGTAGACGCCATGACCATCATGCAATGCGAGCACCGCGATCACACCATCACCGCCGATGTCGTCGAGCATCCGGGCATTCCCACGCCCTGGGCCGGCGGCTGCCATATCACCACCCCGGACGGTAAAACCAGCAAGCGCATCCCGCTGCCGGTGGACCGCGCCTTCCTGTCCGAGCTGGAGAGTGCCCAGCGCGCCTCCATCGCCCACGGCAAATGGCTGGTGGACCAGCATCTGGACGAGGGCAAGGAGCTGTTCTGAGCCTGACCCCGGGGCGGACGACGGACCAGGATCGCCGCCAGGGGCCGGCCTGGGATGTGCCTAGCGGAGCACCTGATGAGCCACAAGCAGGAGCATCTGTTGCGGGCGATTTTCCAGGATCCGCTGCGCAGCAACATTCACTGGCGCGAGGTCGAGTCGCTGTTGCAGCACCTGGGCGCACGCGTCGAGCCCATCGTCGGCGCGCGCTTTCGCGTGCAGCTGGGCGGCTACGAGTTCGTCCTGCACCATCCGCACCAGGGCAATGTCTGCAGCAAGCAGGACATCAAGCACCTGCGCCAGTGCCTGGCCAATGCCGGTGCCAGCCCTTCGGCCAACGACCAAGGTTCGTCCTGAGGCCATGGCCCGCTGGCTGATGATCCTGGGTGCGGCACTGCTGGTGCTGGGCCTGGCATTGCACCTGGCGCCCGGGCTGTTTGCCTGGTTCGGCCGCCTGCCCGGGGATATCCGCATCGAGACCGAGCGCAGCAAGGTCTTTATCCCCATCACCTCCATGTTGCTGCTCAGCCTGGGTCTGACGCTGCTGGCCAATCTGTTTCGTCGCTGAGGCGCTGTCCGGGCGCCGGCGCCGCGCCAGATCCGGAGGTTTTCGGAAAAACTCCGGAGCATTGCGCAAGAAACGCCGGCCAAGCGGCGACTAAATTGCCTCCTCCGCCTGCGCTCGGGAGCTCGCCAGCCGTGCTGGCCAGACCAATGGGTCTAAGCTCAAACAGTAGCCACAGGTTCACCACAACAGTCTCCACAAGAGGATGGGCGTGATGTTCAAAGCCAGTCACGTCTTGCAGGACGAGTTCCTTCAGCGGATCTCGGCCGCCAAGGCCGCCGATTTTTTCCCTGTCATCAGCGCCAACTACAGCGTTGACGAGGCAGCCTATCTCAACGAGCTGCTGCAGCTCGCCGATCCCGGCGAGGCCGGCATCGAGGCCATTCGCCGCCAGGCCCGCAGCCTGATCGAAAGCGTGCGCAACCGCGACAACGCCGTCGACACCCTAGACGCGCTGCTGCGTCAGTACAGCCTCGATACCCAGGAAGGGCTGATGCTCATGTGCCTGGCCGAGGCGCTGCTGCGCGTGCCGGACGCGGCCACCGCCGATGCGCTGATCCGCGACAAGCTCTCGGCCGCCGAGTGGGAGCGGCACCTGGGCAAGAGCGACAACGTGCTGGTCAACTTCGCCGCCTGGGGCCTGGTGATGACCGGCAAGGTGGTCGACCCGGACAGCGCCGACGGCCGGCCGAAGAATGTATTGGGCAAGCTGATCAAGCGTTCCGGCGAACCGGTGATCCGCGCCGCCATGAACCAGGCGATGAAGCTGATGGGCAAGCAGTTCGTGCTCGGGCGCGATATCGCCGAGGCCCTGAAGAACGGCCGGCCCGAGCGCGAGAAGGGCTACAGCTATTCGTTCGACATGCTCGGCGAGGCGGCGCTTACCCAAGCCGACGCCGAGAAGTACCTGGCCGACTACCGCAAGGCCATCGAAACCGTCGGCGCCGAGCCCCAGGTCGGCAAGGGCCCCAAGCCCTCGGTGTCGATCAAGCTCTCGGCCCTGCATCCGCGCTATGAAGTGGCCCAGCGCGAACGGGTGCTGAGCGAGCTGTTCGCCACCGTCCGCGAGCTGGCGATCCTGGCCCGGCGGCTGAACGTCGGCATCTCGGTGGACGCCGAGGAGGCCGATCGCCTGGAGCTGTCGCTGGAGCTCTACGAGAAGCTGATGCGCGACCCGGCCCTCAAAGGCTGGGGCGAGTTCGGCCTGGTGGTGCAGGCCTATTCCAAGCGCTGCCTGCCGGTGCTGGTATGGCTGACCCTGCTGGGCAAGGAGCTCGGCGCACGCATGCCGCTGCGCCTGGTCAAGGGCGCCTACTGGGACAGCGAGATCAAGCAGTGCCACGTGCAGGGGCTGGACGGCTTTCCGGTGTTCACCCGCAAGGAGGGCACCGACACCTCCTATCTGGCCTGCGCGCGCTTTCTGCTCTCGGAGTTCACCCGCGAGGTGATCTACCCGCAGTTCGCCAGCCACAACGCCCATACCGTCAGCTGCATCCTGGCCATGGCCGCCGAGCATGAGCAGCCGCGCGACTTCGAGTTCCAGCGCCTGCACGGCATGGGCGATGCGCTCTACGACACCGTACTGGAGCAGCACGGCAAGACCGTGCGCATCTATGCCCCGGTGGGCGCGCACAAGGACCTGCTGCCCTACCTGGTGCGGCGCCTGCTGGAAAACGGCGCCAATTCCTCCTTCGTTCACCAGCTGGTCGACCCGAGCGTGCCGGTCGAGTCCCTGCTCGATCACCCGGTCAGCCAGCTGCGCAAGTTCAAATCGCCGGCCAACGACCGAATTCCGCTGCCGCCCGCGCTGTTCGGCGGCGCGCGCAAGAACTCCCAGGGCATCAACATGAATATCCAACACGCCTGGGCCCAGCTCGAGAGGGCCTATCGGCCGCAACTGGAGCGTCAGTGGCAGGCGGCGCCGGTGATCGACGGGCAGAAACTGGCCGGCCAGGCCCAGGACGTGGTCTGCCCCTACGAGCTGAGCAGGAAGGTCGGCAGCGTCCAGTTCGCCAGCGCCGAGCAGGCCAAGCAGGCGCTGGATGTGCTGGCGGCCGCCTGGCCGCGCTGGAACGCCACCGCCATCGATGCCCGGGCGGCCATCCTCGAGCGTCTGGCCGAGCTGCTGGAGGCCAATCGCGCCGAACTCATGGCGCTGTGCACCCTGGAAGCCGGCAAGAGCCTGCAGGATGGCATCGACGAGGTTCGCGAGGCGGTCGACTTCTGCCGCTACTACGCCCAGCAGGCGCGCCTGCGCCTGGGGCGCGAGGAACTGCCGGGACCGACCGGCGAGCGCAACGAGCTGTTCCACGAGGGCCGCGGCATCTTCGCCTGCGTCAGCCCCTGGAACTTCCCCCTGGCCATCTACCTGGGCCAGATCGCCGCCGCCCTGGTGGCCGGCAACTGCGTGCTGGCCAAGCCGGCCGAGCAGACCAGCCTGATCGCCGCCCGCGCCCTGGAGCTGATGTTCGAGGCCGGCCTGCCCAAGGCGGTGATCGCCTTCCTGCCCGGCGACGGCGCCACCCTGGGCGGGGTGTTCTGCCGCGATGCGCGGGTCGCCGGCGTCTGCTTCACCGGCTCCACCGATACGGCGCGGGTGATCAATCGCCAACTGGCCGAAAAGCCCGGGCCGATCGCCGCGCTGATCGCCGAGACCGGCGGCCAGAACGCCATGATCGTCGATTCCACCGCGCTGCCCGAGCAGGTGGTCAAGGATGCCGTGCAGTCGGCCTTCACCAGCGCCGGCCAGCGCTGCTCGGCGCTGCGGGTGCTCTACGTGCAGGCCGATATCGCCGAGCGGGTGATCGAGTTGCTCAAGGGCGCCATGGCCGAGCTCAGGGTCGGCCCGACCCACAGCCGCGCCAGCGACCTGGGCCCGGTCATCGACGCCGAGGCCAAGGCCGGTCTGCAGGCCCATATCGAGCAGCTCAAGGGCCAAGGCAAGCTGCTCGCCGAGGCCAGGCTGCCCGCCGGTCTCAACGGCCACTTCGTCGCCCCGGTGGCCTTCGAGATCAGCGGCATCGAGGCGCTGAAGAAGGAGAACTTCGGCCCGGTGCTGCACATAGTGCGCTTCGCCGCCGCCGATCTGGACAAGGTGATCGCCGCCATCAACGCCACCGGCTACGGCCTGACCCTGGGCGTGCACAGTCGCAACGAGGAAACCGCCGAGCGCATCGAGGCGCAGGCGCGGGTCGGCAACCTCTACGTCAACCGCAACCAGATAGGCGCGGTGGTCGGCGTGCAGCCCTTCGGCGGCTGTGGCCTGTCCGGCACCGGGCCCAAGGCCGGCGGACCCAGTTATCTGCTGCGCTTCGTCAACGAGCGCACCACCTCGGTCAACACCACCGCGGTGGGCGGCAACGCTTCCTTGCTGTCGCTGGGCGATGTGGCCCAGGGCGGCTGAATCGGGGCCGGGTCCACAAGACCCGGCCTGCAGGCGGCGACCGCCTATTCCGGTCGCCAACAACCAGCGCCACGGCGCAAGCCGGGCCAATGCGAGAAGAAGAATATGAATGAGCAGAATCTTTGGGTAGTGGCCGCCACCTTCGTGGCCTATCTGGTGCTGATGTTGTGGTTGGGCGTGGTTGCCTACCGTCGCACCTCCAACCTGTCGGACTACGTACTCGGTGGCCGCACCATCGGCCCGGGCACCGCGGCGCTGTCGGCCGGCGCCTCGGACATGAGCGGCTGGCTGCTGCTGGGCCTGCCGGGCTATGCCCTGGCGGCTGGCTTCGAGGCCACCTGGATCGCCGTCGGTCTGCTCGCGGGCACCTGGCTGAACTGGCTGTTCGTGGCCCGGCGCCTGCGGGTCTACTCGCACACGGCCAAGGACTCGGTGACCATGCCGGCCTATTTCGAGAACCGCTTCGACGACCGCTCCCGCGCCCTGCGGGTGGTCTCGGCGGTGATCATCCTGACCTTCTTCCTCTTCTACACCAGTTCGGGCCTGGTGGCCTCGGGCAAGCTGTTCGAGACGGTGTTCGGCTTCGACTACAAGATCGCGGTGATCGTCGGCACCCTGGCGGTGGTCTCCTACACGCTGTTCGGCGGCTTCCTCGCCGTGGCCTGGACCGACGTGGTGCAGGGTTTGCTGATGGCCGCGGCGCTGGTGCTGGTGCCGGTGTTCGCCCTCAACGCCATCGGCGGGGTGGAGGCGGCCCATGCGGCGATGATGGCCAAGAACCCCGAGTTGCTGACTTTCTTCAATGACACCAAGGGCGAGCCGCTGGGCCTCATCGCCATCCTCTCGCTGCTCGGCTGGGGCCTGGGCTACTTCGGTCAGCCGCATATCCTGGCGCGCTTCAAGGCGATTCAGAACGATGCGGACATGCCCACCGCGCGGCGCATCGCCGTGAGCTGGACGGCCGTGACCCTGTTCGCCGCCCTGGCGGTGGGCTGGGTTGGCCTGGGCTACCTGGAGAGCGATCTGGCCGATGCCGAAACCATCTTCATGGTGCTGGTCAACAGCCTGTTCCATCCGGTGGTGGCCGGCATCCTGATGGCGGCGGTGCTGGCGGCGATCATGTCCACCGCCGATTCGCAGCTGTTGGTCAGCTCTTCGGCCCTGGCCGAGGACTTCTACAAGGCCCTGCTCAAGAGCCATGCCAGCGATACCGAACTGGTCTGGATCGGTCGCGGCGCGGTGGTGCTGATCGCCATCATCGCCCTGAGCCTGGCGCTCAATCCGGACAGCACGGTGCTGGGCCTGGTGTCCTATGCCTGGGCCGGCTTCGGCGCAGCCTTCGGTCCGGCGATCATCCTCTCGCTGTACTGGAAGCGCATGAACCGCAACGGCGCCCTGGCCGGCATCATTCTCGGCGGCGCCACCGTGGTGGTCTGGAAGCAGCTGTCCGGCGGCATCTTCGACCTCTACGAGATCATTCCCGGTTTCATCCTCGCCACCCTCGGCATCGTGGTCGTCAGCCTGCTGACCGCCGAGCCCGAGGCCAAGCTGCAGGCGCAGTTCGACGAGGTCGCGGGCAAGTTGCCTTAGCGCTTTAACGCCTGCCTGCAGCCGGTCGTCTGCGGGCGGGGTTTAGCGGCGGATGCCCATGGGCGCCGCCTCGTGTCCACGACCGCTCGAGTGTGCCTTTGCGGCCCACGCCTCAGGCGTCGGGCCGTTTTTCTGCGGGCCTGGCCAAGCGCCTATCGGCAGTCGCGAGGGTTATGGGAAGGGTCGTTTCCGGGCAAGGTTCGTGACGAAGCGGCGCGCACCATGGGCCGAGTCCGGTGGCTTTTGCGCCGCCAGCCAGTCGGGCAGCCAATACGCCGGCAGGCCCCGACCTGACCCAAGGAGTAGTGGCGCCGTGGCGGTGTATTTCTCGGTAAGCGCGATGCGCTCGATACTCGCGTTGTCTCTGCAGGCCCGGCCATGTTCGGTCTGACCAAGGCCTTCGGTGCCCTCTACCTGGCCAGCGTGCTGATGCAGTTGGGCTCGACCCTGCTGATGACCTACCTGGCCCTGCGCCTGAGCGCCGATGGCGTCGCCGAGTTCTGGGGCGGCGCGCTGATGGCGGCCAATTCGCTGGGCATGGTGCTGGGCAGCAGGGTCGGCCGGCTGCTGATCGAGCGGGTCGGGCACATCCGCAGCTATGTGGCCTGCGCCGGGGTGATCTCGGCGGCGGTGCTCGGCCACGAGTTCAGCGACGCGCTGCCGCTCTGGCTGCTGCTGCGCTTCGTCGTCGGCCTGGCCATGATGTGCCAGCTGATGGTGCTGGAAAGCTGGCTCAACGACCGGGCCCAGAGCGATGAGCGCGGCAGGGTGCTGGGCCTCTACATGGTCGCCATCTATGTCGGCATGGTGCTCGGCCAACTGGCCCTGAGCCTCAATGGCGATCTGGGTATCCGCGCCTTGCTCGGGGTGGCCATGGCCTTCGCCCTGTGCCTGGTGCCGGTGGCCCTGACCCGCAGCATGCATCCGGCGCCGCTGCAGCCGGCGGCGGTGGACATCCGCCTGTTCCTGCGCCGCATACCGCAGTCGCTGCTGACCATCCTGGTCTCGGGCATGATCAACGGCGCCTTCTATGGCCTGGCCTCCATCTATGCCAGCCAGCAGGGCCTCAGCACGGTCGAGGTGGGTCAGTTTATGGCGGTGGTCATAGGCGCCGGATTGGTCGCGCAGCTGCCGCTGGGCTGGTTGTCCGACCGCTTGCCGCGGGCCGGCCTGATTCGCGCCGTGGCCCTGCTGCTGGTGCTGGCCTTCCTGCCGCTGGGCGTCCATCAGAGCCCCTCGTTCGCCCTGCTGCTGCTGATCGGCGCCGGCATCGGCCTGCTGCAGTTCTGCCTCTACCCGCTGGGCGTGGCCCTGGCCAACGACAACGTCGAGCCGGAGCTGCGGGTGTCCCTGGCCGGCCTGCTGCTGGTGGCCTATGGCATAGGTGCGTCTATCGGCCCGTTAGTGGCCGGCGCCCTGATGGAGCAGTTCGGCGCCTGGAGCCTCTATTACTTCTTCGCCGCCTGCGCCGCCTTTCTGGCCCTGGCCGTGGGCCAGAACCGGGTGACCGGCGAGCACCTGCAGGCCGATGCGCCGCTGCAGCACCAGGCCACGCCCATCGGGCTGGCCAGCGCGACCCTGGCGGCGGCGGTGGCGCCGGCCGAGACAACGGCTGCGCCGCCGGGCTCGGCCAGTAGCGACGGCGCCGCGGCGGGAGGCGATGTGCGCGGCTGAAGAGTCCGCGCCCTGCGGGCCGGCATGGCGCGAATGGAGCACTGGGTGGCGTGTCCAGGATGCTTTGGGGCTGCAGCGTGACTCTATAGTCAGGCGCGCTTTTCGGGCCTGCACCGAGCCCGGCTGGCGCTTCTGTGCACTGGCTGAACGGCGCCGGCGCATCGCCGCTGCCGCGTGTGCCCTGACCGCTTCGGCCTCACGAACTATAACAATGGAGAAAATGCCTATGAGCAGTTCAATCGGGATGAGGCGCGGCGTCGACGCCAAGATCACCCTTGTATCCACCGCCATCATCCTCGCCTTCGTGGTCTTCTGCGGCGTCATGGGCGAGAGAGCCGGGGCCCTGTTCGGCGACCTGTCCACCAGCATCCTGCTGAACTTCAAGTGGTTCTATCTGGCCACGGCCTCGGGCATCCTGGTCTACCTGCTGTACCTGATGGTCAGCCGCTTCGGCAACGTCACCCTGGGCCAGGATGGCGAACAGCCGGAGTTCGGCACCACCTCCTGGCTGGCCATGCTGTTCAGCGCCGGAATGGGCATCGGCCTGCTGTTCTGGTCGGTGGCCGAGCCGATGTGGCACTACGCCGGCAACCCCTTCAGCGCCACCAGCCTGAGCGCCGAGTCGGCCGAGACGGCGATGCGCGTGACCTTCTTCCACTGGGGCATGCACGCCTGGGCCCTGTACCTGATGCCGGCCCTGTGCCTGGCCTACTTCTCCTTCCGCAAGGGCAAGCCGCTGTCGGTGCGCGCCTGCCTGGTGCCGCTGTTCGGCGAGCAGCGCATGAATGGCTGGCTGGGCGCCTGCTTCGACATCATCATCGTGGTCATCACCGCCTTCGGCATCGCCACCTCCTTCGGCCTGGGCGTCGAGCAGCTGGCCACCGGGATCAAGACCCTGACCGGTGTCGAGATGGGCATCGGCATGAAGATGGCGCTGATTCTCGGCATCTCGCTGGTCGCCATCATGTCGGTGGTCTCCGGGGTCAACCGTGGCATCAAGCTGCTGTCGCTGTGGAACATGGGCCTGTCGCTGCTGATTCTGGCAGCGGTGCTGGTCTTCGGCCCGACCCGCTACATCCTCAACACCATTCTCGAAGGCACCTCCGGCTACGCCCAGAGCGTGATCGGCATGAGCCTGTGGAGCGACGCACAGAACGATGGCGGCTGGCAGAACTGGTGGACCGCCTTCTACTGGGCCTGGTGGCTGACCTGGGTGCCCTTCGTCGGTACCTTCATCGCGCGCATCTCCCGCGGTCGCACCATCCGCCAACTGGTGATGGGTTCGCTGATCATTCCGGTGCTGTTCAGCTTCGTCTGGATCGGCAGCTTCGGCGGCGCCGCACTGAACTACGAGCGGGCCGAGCGGATCGCCCATCAGGAGCAGGTGCAGAGCCAGGGCCTGAGCGGTGAAGCCGCCCAGTTCGAGGGCGGCGCCATCCTCGCCGCGACCAAGGCCGATGCCACCCAGTCGCTGTTCACCCTGTTCGACAAGATCGAAGCCTCCTCGGGCCTGAGCATCGCCGGCCTGCTCGGCGCCCTGGCCTCGCTCTTGATCGTCACCTACTTCGTCACCTCGGCCGACTCCGGCACGCTGGTCATCAGCACCCTGGCGGCGCGCGGCGATATCCATCCGCCGGTCTGGAGCCGCGCGGCCTGGGGCCTGTTGATCGGCGCCATCGCCGCCGGCCTGTTGTGGGCCGGCGGCCTGAAGAGCCTGCAGACCGCGGTGATCTGCGCGGCCCTGCCGGTCGGGGTGATCCTGCTGCTGATGGCCGTGGCCCTGCACCGCATGCTGCTGAGCGAGCCGGCCCAGAGCCTGCACTTCGCCGCCGGCAAGACCCTGGAGCCGTCGGCCAACTGAGGGCCGCCGCTGGCGCCAGGAAAAGCCCGTCACCCCTGAGGTGACGGGCTTTTTTCGTCTGGCGGCGAGCGGGTGGCGTGCGCCGGCGCCGAAGCGGCTTCGCCCAGCAGCCAGTCGAGAAAGGCCCGAAGCGGCGGATGGCGTTCGCGGCCTGGCACGCACAGGGCGCTGTAGCCGGCGCCGGGCACCCGAATCTGCGGCCGGTACGGCTGCAGCAGGCCGCTGGCCAGGGCGTCCGATACCAGGATGGAGCTGGCCAGCACCAGGCCCTGGCCGGCGATGGCGGCCTGCAGGGCGTGTTGCTCGTCTTCGTACTCGAGAATCGCCGGCCCCTGGCGCAGCCAGTCCTCGCCGGCCTGCTCGCACCAGGTTTGCCAGCCCTGGGCGTAGAGCGCCGAATCCTGCCAGTAGACGCTGATCAGGCTGGGCGCCCGCTGCCCGGCCGAGGCCACCTGGGCAGGCGAGCCATAGACGGCGAAGGATTCGTCGAACAGGCGCATGCCGGACAGGCTGGCGCTGTGTGCCTGGCAGTAGCGAATCACCAGATCGACGCTGGCATCCTGCTGCAGATCGATGGGCGCGCAGCTGGCGTCCAGGCGCAGCTTGATCTGTGGCTGGGCGGCATAGAAGCGGCCCAGCCGCGGGATCAGCCAGAGCGCGGCGAAGGCCGGCGTGGTGGAGATGGTCAGCTGGCCGGGATTCGGCTGCGGGCGCAGGCTGTCGACGCCCTGGCTGATGTCCAGCAGGGCACCATGCAGGCGGGGAAACAGGCGCCGGCCATCCTCGCTCAGCAGTACCCTGCGTGGCAGGCGTTCGAACAGGCGCACGCCCAGCCAGGTTTCCAGCGTGCGGATCTGGTGGGAGATGGCGGTGGGGGTGACCGCCAGCTCGGCGGCGGCGGCCTTGAAGCTCTGCTGGCGCGCCGCCGATTCGAAGGCGCGCAGGGCGTTCAGTGGCAGGCTGGCAAACATCTCGGCTCCATGGCTGAAATCAGATCATCTATGGTGATCAATGCTCATTTGTGCGGGTCTGGAACTGTCCATAGAGTTTGCCGGGACAGCCGCCAGCCGGGGTGTCTGATGCTAGCTCAGGAGATGTAGATAGATGAATAGAATTCTTGTTGTGCAGGCCAGCCCGCGAGGCGAACGCTCCCATAGCCGGCGCCTGGCCGAGGTCTTCGTGCAGGCCTGCCGGGCCGCCGACCCGGGCATCCAGCTGACCCGGCGCGAGGTGGGGCGGGCGTTCATCCCACCGGTCGACGAGTCCTTCATCGCCGCCGCCTTCCATCCCCAGCCCGAGGCCCGGCCGCCCTTGCTGCAGGCCGCCCTGGCGTTGAGCGATGAACTGGTCGATGAGTTGCTGAGTCACGACCTGCTGGTCATAGCCGCGCCCATGTACAACTTCAGCATTCCCAGCGGGCTCAAGGCCTGGGTCGACCAGATCGTCCGCCTGGGGCGCACCTTCGATGTCGTTCAGGAGCAGGGCGTGGCCCAGTACCAGCCGCTGCTGCGCGGCAAGCGCGCGCTGATCATCACCAGCCGCGGGGGATCGGGCTTCGGGCCCGGCGGGGCGA
>JBFHKK010000031.1:0-12467 GCA_041595475.1 Pseudomonas sp.
CGCAGCAGCGCCTTGGCCAGGATCTCGCCGCCCAGGGCATAGTGCCAGGCCTGGCGCACGTGCAACTGGTTGGCACTGCTGCGAATCGACAGCTGCTGGCGTGCGATCAGGCCGGCGCAGACCACTGTGACCAGGGCCACCACCAGCAGCACCGTGATCAGGGCGACGCCTCTTTGCCGCGTCATGGCGCGCCCTCCACGCCCTGCCCGGCGCCATCCTGGCCGCCCTGCGGCTGCTCGGCGGCGTCCTGGCGCTGCTTCTGTGGCAGCCCATCCGGCAAGCGCAACAGCCGGCGCAATTCGCCATAACGGCGGTGCTCCAGGGTCAGCTCCAGCGCCCGCGGCAATGACTTGAGGCGCTGCTCCTCGCTGCCGCCCGGCAGCGGCCAGCTGTCATGCCAGCCGCCTTCGTCATCCAGATAGCGCAGGCCCAGCCGCGTGACCCCCTGTAGCGCCTGCTGCACCTGGGGCTGGCTGTCCTGCGCCTGGTCCAGCACCTTCCAGTACTGGCGCTGCCACTGCTCGCCGCTGAGCTGCCAGCGAACCCGCTGCACCTCGGCGCGGGCGCGCCCCAGAGGGTTGCGCCAACCGGCGCGGGTCAACTCCAGCATGGCGTTGCCACCGGCCTCGCCGAGCAGCGCCGGACGCGCCTCGCCGAACGGATCGCGCACCGGCCGCACCAGCACCTGCAGCAGATCCCGCTCGAACGCCCCCAGCGCCCGCACCAGCTCGCGCAGCTGTAATTCATTGGCGGCGGTGACGCTGTCGGTGCGCAATACGCTGTCGAGCATGCGGTAGGTGCCCAGGCCCAACAGGGCGAAGATGGCGATGGCGATCAGCAGTTCAAGCAGGGTGAAACCGCGCACAGCCCTCATGGCGCGACCTCGACAAAGCCGTTGAGGCTGACCAGGGCGCGATCGCGCAGATCGCCGCCCAGGCCGCGCTCGGCCAGCGGGGCGACCCAGAGGGTGACCCTGAGCATGTCCGGCTCGCTGGTCGCCTGAGTCTCGCTCTGCCACTGCCAGCGCCGCCCGGCAACCTCCACCTGGCCCTGGTCGCGGCCTTGGGCCGGCGCTGCGCCGGCCAGCTGCAGCTCGCTCAGGCGATTGTCGGCGATCCACATCGCCAGGGTCTTTTCCTCCAGCGCGGCGGCCGTCTGCAGGCTGTGCGAGGCGGCGCTGAGGACGCTGGCGGCGACCACGGCGAAGATACCCAACGCCACCAGCACCTCGAGCAGGGTGAAGCCGGCCGTGCGCCTCATCCGGGATGCGCCCCGTCGAGTTCGACCCTGGGCAGGCGAAAGCCATCGCTGGACAGCTGCAGGCGCAGGCCGTCCTGGCGGCGCTCGCGCACCTGCAGACGAAAGGGACTGAGCTCGCCACTGGAGAGAATCAGCAACTGCGGCACCTGGCCGGCCGGTTCGCCCTCCTGCTCGGGAGTGCCCAGCTGCAGGGGCTCGCCCTCGAGCTCGAGGCTCAATTCGGCCCACACCGGCAGCCGATAGGGGGCCTTGGACAAGGCCTGCCAGCGCCGCGCGACGGGCTCATAACGCAGCACCTGATAGCCTTGGGCACTGAACTGCAGACCGTATTCGCGGTTATCCAGCAAGGCCTCCTCGGCCAGCACCCCGATCAGCCCGGCCAGGCGCTCGGCCTCGCCACGCAGTTCGCGGGACGGACCGGCGATACCGGTGCTGAAGACCGCCAGGCCGATCAGGCAGCCGAGAATCACCAGCACCACCAGCAGCTCGATCAGGGTGAAGCCACGGCGCCGATCCGGACCGCCGCCGCGCAGCCTGTGGCGGCCAGCGCCCATGCTTCAGCCACGCTCCATCACAGATCCCAGTTGCCGATATCGGCATTCTGGTCGCTGCCGCCCTGCTTGCCGTCGGCCCCCAGGGAGTAGAGATCGAAGGCGCCCTTGGTGCCCGGCGCCAGGTATTGGTAGACGTTGCCCCAGGGATCGACCGGCAGACGCTTGAGATAGCCGTCGCGGTTCCAGTTCTTCGCCGGCGGGTTGCCCGAGGGTTTCTGCACCAGTGCCTCGAGCCCCTGCTGGGTGCTCGGATAGACGTGGTTGTCCAGCTTGTACATGTCCAGTGCCGCGCCTATGGAGCGGATATCGTTCTGCGCGGCAGTGATCTTGGCCTGATCCGGCCGGCTCATCACCTGCGGCACCACCAACGCGGCGAGGATGCCGAGGATCACCACCACCACCATGATTTCGATCAGCGTAAAGCCTGACTGACGCTTGTTCACCTGCTTACCCCACCAATTGGTTCAACGAAAGAATCGGCAGCAGGATGGCCATGACGATGACCAGCACCACTGCGCCCATAAACACCAGCATGAACGGCTCGAACAACCCGACCAGCAGCGCCACCTGGGCGCCCAGGTCGTTCTCCTGATTCTGCGCGGTGCGCGCCAGCATCTGGTCCAGCTCGCCGGAGCGCTCGCCACTGGCGATCATGTGCAACATCATCGGCGGAAACTGACCGCTGGCCTCCAGCGCCCGGGTCAGGCTGCCGCCCTCGCGGACCTTCTGCGCGGCGATCACCACCTGACCACGAATCACCCGGTTGGCGATCACCTCGGCGCCGATGCCGAGGGCCTCGACCAGCGGCACGCCGCTGCGGGTGAGGATCGCCAGGGTCGAGGCGAAACGCGCGCAGTCGGTGGCGCGCATCAGCCGCCCGAGCAGTGGCACCCGTAGCAGGAAGGTATGCCAGCGCAGGCGCGCCGCCTCCTCGCGCAGGGTCCAGCGAAAGGCCACTATCCCCAGCCCCAGCAGCACCATCGCCAGCAGCCCCCAGGCCTTGACCCAATCGCTCAGGGCGATCAGGCCGCGGGTGATGGCCGGCAGGGTCTGCCCCGAGTCGACGAAGACCTTGACCACATCCGGTACCACATAACCGAGCAGGAAGCCGACGATCAGCAGCGAGGCGCACATCAGAATCAGCGGGTAAAGCAGCGCCAGCTGGATCTTCTGCCGCGACTGCTGGCGCTGCTCGGTGTAATCGGCCAGCTGCTCCAGCACCGGTCCCAGGTGGCCGGCATGCTCACCGGCCGCCACGGTGGCGCGATACAGCTCGGGGAAGGCCGCGGGAAACTCCTTCAGGCTGTTGGCCAGGCCGTGTCCCTCCAGCACGCGCGCGCGCACGGCCAGCAGCATGCCCTTGATGCGCGGCGAGCCGGCCTGGGCCGCGGCGGCGCCCAGGGCCTCCTCGATCGGCAAGGCGGCCTGGATCAGGGTCGCCAGCTGGCGTGTGATCAGTGCCAGATCCCGCGCCGAGAGGCCGCGGCCGAAGCCGAAGCCCGTGCCGCTGGCCTGTTCGCGGGTGCGCGTGGCCTTGACGTCGAGCGGCGCCAGTTGCCGTTCGCGCAGCAGCTGACGTACCTGGCGGGCGCTGTCGGCCTCGAGTACGCCCTTCTGCTGGCGACCCCTGGCGTCGAGGGCGAGGTATTCGAAGGCAGCCATTACTCTTCCCGGGTCACGCGCAGTACTTCCTCGACCGTGGTCGCCCCTTCGAGAATCTTGCGCCGGCCGTCATCGCGAATGCTCGGGCCCAGGCTGCGGGCATGCCGGCTCATCTCCTGCTCGGAGGCGCCGTTGTGGATCAGGGTGCGCAGCTGCTCGTCGAACACCACCAACTCGTAGATGCCGGTGCGGCCGCGATAGCCCTGCTGGTAGCAGTGCTCGCAGCCGCAGGCGCGATACAGGGTCGGCGGCTGCTCCGGCGCCAGACCGAGCAGCGCGCACTCGGCGGCATCCGCCTGGTAGGCCTGCTTGCACTGCGGGCAGAGCACCCGCACCAGGCGCTGGGCCAGCACGCCGAGCAGCGACGAGGACAAGAGAAAGGGCTCGATGCCCATGTCTACCAGACGGGTGATGGCGCCGATGGCACTGTTGGTGTGCAGGGTCGAGAGCACCAGGTGACCGGTCAGCGAGGCCTGCACGGCGATCTCGGCGGTCTCCTTGTCGCGGATCTCTCCGACCATCACCACATCCGGATCCTGGCGCAGGATCGCGCGCAGACCGCGGGCGAAGGTCATCTCGACCTTGGGGTTGACCTGGGTCTGGCCGATGCCTTCGAGGTGGTATTCGATGGGGTCCTCGACCGTGAGGATATTGCGGCTGCGGTCGTTAAGACTGCTTAGGCTGGCGTACAGGGTGGTGGTCTTGCCCGAGCCGGTCGGGCCGGTCACCAGGAGAATGCCGTGGGGCTTGCGCACGGTCTCCTCCATCAGGTCACGATCGCGCGCGCTCATGCCCAGGTGCTGCAGGTTCAGGCGCCCGGCCTGCTTGTCGAGCAGACGCGCCACCACCCGCTCGCCATTGGCCGAGGGCAAGGTGGAGACGCGAATGTCCACCTCGCGGCCACCGACCTTGAGGGAGATGCGTCCATCCTGAGGCACGCGCTTCTCGGCGATATCCAGGCGCGCCATGACCTTGATCCGCGACACCAGCAGGGCGGCCAGCTCGCGCCGGGGCTCGAGCACCTCGCGCAGGATGCCGTCGACGCGAAAACGCACCACCAGGCGCTTCTCGAAGGTTTCCAGGTGGATGTCCGAGGCATTTTCCTTGATCGCCTCACCGAGAATGGCGTTGAACAGGCGAATAATGGGCGCGTCGTCCTCCTGCTCGAGGAGGTCGGCGGTTTCCGGCAGCTGCTCGGCCAGGGAGGCCAGATCCAGGCTGCCGCCGATATCCTCGGCCAACTGCATGGACGCCGAATCGTGCTGATAGGCCTTGGCCAGCGCCCGCTCGAACTCCTCGCTGGACAGCGCGCGCAACGGCAGCTGGCGACCGACGAAGCGCTGGGCTTCGGCCAGGGCCACCAGTTCGACGGCCGGCCGATGGCCCAGAGAGGGCGACTCGCTCTCGTTCAGCAGAACCACGCCGTGGCGCTTGGCGAAACTGAAGGGAAAGCGCCGCAGCGGCGATTCGGAGAGTAAAGCGGTCATGCGAAAGCTGCCTTGAAACGATCAACCTGGCGGCGCCCTTGGCCCATCATGGAGCCCGCGCCTAAGGATTGCGTTGATTTAATTATTCTGCGGCTGACGCATGGGCGCGACAACACGGCGCTATCTTTAGCACATTGGCGATCCCCTGGCACCACCCTGAAGGGGGCTGTCAAATTCGCCGCAACTGTCTATGATCGGCGCGCACCCCTAGTCGATAACTAAAAATCCGGAGTGACGCCTCTTGTCCGTTTCGCCAGCTCGACGCTGGATGCAGCTGCATGGCCCCACCCTCGCCGCCGTCGCCGTCATTCTCGCCATGAGTATCAGCCTTGCCTGGCAAACCGCGGATTGGCTGCGCCTGGTGCGCACACCGGTCACAGTTGCCGCTGCACCAGCCGCCGCCCAGTCCGCGCCCGAGGCGAGCCAGGGGCTGGAGCGGCTGTTCGGCAGCGCAGCCCTGAGCAATGACGCGCCCGCTCCGGCCACCCACCTGCGCATGACCCTGCTCGGCAGCTTCGTGCACAGCGATCCTGAGCGCTCCAGCGCCATCATCCGCAGCGAGAACGGCGAAACCCAGCGTTATCTGGTCGGCAGTGAAATCGCCGGCGGCGTGCGCCTGGATCGGGTCTACGCCGGCCACGTCGAGTTGCTGCGCAATGGCCGGCGCGAAAGCCTGGCTTTTGCCCAGGCGAAGCATGCGGCGAGCGGCAGTGGCGCCGACGAGGGCGCCTCGGCCTTGCAGCAGTACGAAGCCCTGGAGTCCGGCAATCTCGAAGAACTGCGCGAGCGCATGGAGGCGCTGCGTCAACAGATGGAGGTGAGCGGCACCTATGCGCCGGACACCGAATCCACCGAACAGCCCACAGAAGGCCAATAATCCGATGTCCCCGATCCTCTCGCGCCTCAGCTGCGCCCTGCTGGCTGCCGGCCTGGCCACCGCCCCCCTGCCGCTCAGCGCCGCCAATCCGGCCACCGGGGTGGTCGCCAACCAGCAGCAGGAAAGCTGGACCATCAACCTCAAGGGCGCCGATATCCGCGAGTTCATCGAGCAGGTGGCGCAGAT
Organism: Pseudomonas sp.; assembly: GCA_041595475.1. GTDB lineage: Bacteria > Pseudomonadota > Gammaproteobacteria > Pseudomonadales > Pseudomonadaceae > Aquipseudomonas. The sequence continues at coordinate 6,027 of JBFHKK010000031.1, forward strand.
CACCGGCGAAACCTTCGTCATCGACCCGCGGGTCAAGGGCCAGGTCAATGTGCTCTCGAGCAGCCCCCTGGGCCTGTCCGAGGTCTACCAGCTGTTTCTCTCGGTCATGGCCACCCATGGCTTCAGCGTCATCACCCAGGGCGACCAGGCCCGGGTGGTGCCCAATGCCGAAGCCCGGGCCGAGGCCGGCACCGGGCGCGCCGCGCCGGATCGCCTGGAAACCCGCCTGATCCAGGTGCAGCACGGCTCGGCCAACGAGCTGATCCCGCTGATTCGGCCGCTGATCCCGCAGTACGGGCACCTGGCCGCGGTGGCTTCGAGCAACGCCATCATCATCAGTGACCGCAGCGCCAACATCGCCCGGATCGAGAATCTGCTGGGCCAACTGGACCAGAAGGGCGCGCGCGACTACAGCGTGATCAACCTGCAGCACGCCTGGGTCATGGACGCCGCCGAAGTGCTCAACAGCGCCCTGGAGCGCGGCCAGGCCAAGGGCAGTGCAGGCACCCAGGTGATCGCCGACGCCCGCACCAATCGCCTGATCCTGATCGGCCCGCCGGCCGCCCGCGCCCGCCTGGCGACGCTGGCCCAGTCGCTCGACACGCCGACCAGCCGCTCGGCCAATACCCGGGTCATCCGCCTGCGCCACAACGATGCCAAGGCCCTGGCCGAGACGCTGGGCGAGATCTCCGAGGGGCTGAAGAAGCAGGAAGGCGGCGAAGGCGGTGGCAAGCCGCAGAACATCCTGATCCGCGCCGACGAGAGCCTCAACGCGCTGGTGCTGCTGGCCGAGCCGGATCTGGTGGCGACCCTCGAGGACATCGTTCGCCAGCTCGACGTGCCGCGCGCCCAGGTGATGGTGGAAGCGGCGATCGTCGAGGTCTCCGGCGACATCAGCGACGCCCTCGGCGTGCAGTGGGCGGTCGACGCCCGCGGCGGCAAGGGCGGCGTCGGCGGGGTCAATTTCGCCAACACCGGCCTGTCGGTCGGCACCGTGCTGCAGGCCATCCAGGATCAGAAAGCCGGCACCGACAATGGCACCCTGCGCAACCTGCCCGATGGCGCCATCATCGGCCTGGGTAGCGACAGTTTCGGCGTGCTCATCACCGCCCTGTCGGCCAACACCAAGAGCAATCTGCTGTCGACCCCGAGCCTGCTGACCCTGGACAACCAGAAGGCCGAGATCCTGGTCGGCCAGAACGTGCCCTTCCAGACCGGCTCCTTCACCACCAGCGCCTCCGGGGCGGACAACCCCTTCACCACCATCGAGCGCAAGGACATCGGCGTGACCCTCAAGGTCACCCCGCACATCAACGAGGGCGCCAGCCTGCGCCTGGAGATCGAGCAGGAGATCTCCTCCATCGCCCCCACCAGCCAGGGCGTCAATGCGGTCGACCTGATCACCAACAAGCGCTCCATCAAGAGCGCCATCCTCGCCGAAGACGGCCAGGTCATAGTGCTCGGCGGGCTGATCCAGGACGACGTCACCCAGACCGATTCGAAGGTGCCGCTGCTCGGCGACATCCCGCTGCTGGGCAAGCTGTTCCGCTCGAGCAAGGAGACCCGCATCAAGCGCAACCTGATGGTGTTCCTGCGCCCGACCGTCGTTCGCGATGCCGCCGGCCTGGCCGCCCTGTCCGGCAAGAAGTACAGCGACATCCGGGTGCTCGGTGACATCCGCGAGGACTACACCCCGGGCATACTGCCGCGCGATGCCAACTTGCTGTTCGACCGGAGCGCGGCGCCAGCGGTCGACCTGCGCAACTGACGCCACCGCGTAACGAAAAAGCCCCGCCAAGTCTGCGGGGCTTTTTCATCGTGGCGGCTCTGGCCTCAGAGTGCGGCCAGGCCGCGAGTCAGATCGGCCTTGAGATCGGCCAGTTCCTCCAGCCCCACCGCCAGCCGCACTAGGTTGTCGCCGATCCCGGCGCTGGCGCGCTCGGCCGGCGACAGGCGACCATGGGAGGTGGTGGCCGGATGGGCGATGGTGGTCTTGGTATCGCCCAGATTGGTGGTGATGGAGATCATCCGGGTAGCGTCGATGAAGCGCCAGGCCGCCTCCTTGCCACCAGCCACCTCGAAACTGAGCACCGCACCAAAGGCACTCTGCTGGCGCTTGGCCAGTTCGTGCTGCGGATGACTGGCCAGCCCGGCGTAGTAGACCCGCTCGATACCCGGCTGCTGCTCGAGCCATTCGGCCAGCTGCTGGGCGCTGGCGCAATGGGCCTGCATGCGCACTCGCAGGGTCTCCAGGCCCTTGAGGAAGATCCAGGCGTTGAAGGGGCTCAGGGTCGGACCTGCGGTGCGCAGGAAGCCGACCGCTTCCTTCATCAATTCGGCCTTGCCGGCCAGCACCCCGCCCATCGCCCGGCCCTGGCCGTCGATGAACTTGGTCGCCGAGTGCATGACGATGTCCGCGCCGAGCCTGAGCGGCTGCTGCAGTGCCGGGGTGCAGAAGCAGTTGTCGACCGCCAGCAGCGCCCCCTTGGCATGGGCGATCTCGGCCAGGGCGGCGATATCCACCAGCTCGGCCAACGGATTGGACGGCGACTCGACGAACAGCAGCCTGGTGTTGGGTCGGCAAGCCGCCTCCCAGGCCGCCAGGTCGGAGAGCGCGACATAGTCGACCTGCACGCCGAAGCGCTTGAGGTATTTCTCGAACAGGCTGATGGTCGAGCCGAACACGCTGCGCGAGACCAACACGTGATCGCCGCCGCTGCACAGGCTCATGACCAGCGCCAGGATCGCCGACATACCGGACGCGGTGGCCACGGCCTGCTCGGCGCCCTCCAGGGCGGCGATGCGCTCCTCGAAGGCGCGCACCGTGGGGTTGGTATAGCGCGAATAGACGTTGCCCGGCACCTCGCCGGCGAAGCGCGCGGCGGCGTCGGCGGCAGTGCGGAACACATAACTGGAGGTGGCGAACAGCGCCTCGCTGTGCTCACCCTCGGGCGAACGGCGCTGCCCGGCACGCACCGCCAGGGTATCGAATCCGACTCCGTCGAGGTCACTGTCCAGCCGGCCGGCTTCCCACTCTTGGCTCATCTCGCTCACCTCGTCCCCCGCTGCGGTTCAATCGACCGCCGCGGCGCCAGCACTTAGTTGTTGTACAGGTCAATGATCGCGCTGACCGCTTGCGACTTGGCCTTGGTCGCGTCGTTGCGCGCCTGCTCGATCTTGTCCAGGTAGGCCTCGTCGACATCGCCGGTGACGTACTGACCATCGAACACCGCACAGTCGAAGTTGTCGATCTTGATCTTCTTGCTGCCGCTGACGGCCTCGATCAGGTCCGGCAGGTCCTGATAGACCAGCCAGTCGGCGCCGATCAGCTCGGCGACCTGCTCGGTGCTGCGGTTGTGGGCGATCAGCTCGTGGGCGCTGGGCATGTCGATGCCGTAGACATTGGGATAGCGCACCGCCGGCGCCGCCGAGCAGAAGTAGACCTTCTTCGCCCCGGCCTCGCGCGCCATCTGGATGATCTGCTTGCAGGTGGTGCCCCGCACGATGGAGTCGTCCACCAGCATCACGTTCTTGCCGCGAAACTCCAGCTCGATGGCATTGAGCTTCTGCCGCACGGACTTCTTGCGCGCGGCCTGCCCCGGCATGATGAAGGTGCGGCCGATGTAGCGATTCTTGACGAAGCCCTCGCGGAACTTGACACCCAGGTGGTTTGCCAGCTCCAGCGCCGAGGTGCGGCTGGTATCGGGGATCGGGATGACCACGTCGATGTCATGCTCGGGGCGCTCGCGCTGGATCTTCTCGGCCAGCTTCTCGCCCATGCGCAGGCGCGCCTTGTACACCGAGATGCCGTCCATGATCGAGTCGGGACGGGCCAGGTACACATGCTCGAAGATGCACGGCGAATAGCGCGGGTTCTCCGCGCACTGGCGGGTGAACAGCTTGCCGTCCTCGGTGATGTAGACCGCCTCGCCCGGCGCCAGGTCGCGGATCAGGCTGAAGCCGAGCACATCCAGCGACACGCTCTCGGAGGCGATCATGTATTCCACGCCCTCGTCGGTATGGCGCTGACCGAAGACGATCGGACGGATGCCGTTGGGGTCGCGGAAACCGACGATGCCGTAGCCGGTGATCATCGCCACCACCGCATAGCCGCCGCGGCAGCGCTTGTGCACCTCGCCGACCGCGGCGAAGACATCCTCCTCGCTGGGCTGCAGGCGACCACGCTGGGCCAGCTCGTGGGCGAAGACGTTGAGCAGCACCTCCGAATCGGAATTGGTGTTGACGTGGCGCAGGTCCGACTCGTAGATCTCCTTGGCCAGCTGCTCGACGTTGGTCAGATTGCCGTTGTGCGCCAGGGTGATGCCGTAGGGCGAGTTGACGTAGAACGGCTGGGCTTCGGCCGAACTGGAGCTGCCGGCGGTCGGATAACGCACGTGGCCGATGCCCATATGGCCGACCAGGCGCTGCATGTGCCGCTGCTGGAACACATCGCGCACCAGGCCGTTGTCCTTGCGCAGGAACAAGCGGCCTTCATGACTGGTCACGATACCGGCAGCGTCCTGGCCGCGGTGCTGGAGGACGGTGAGCCCGTCATACAGCGCCTGATTGACGTTCGATTTACCGACGATCCCGACGATGCCACACATGTGACGCAACCCCTACTGAATGAAACAGGCAAATGGTGCGGGCTGCACGGCGCTAGGGCCGCATCAGCCCTTCTTGAAACGGCAGCTCCACCGGCGTACTGACGCTGGCCAGCCACTGACTGGACGCCCCGAGAATGAGATTCTTCGACCAGTCGGCGACCATCAGAAAGTGCGGCAGCAGTGCCGACTGCTGCCACCAGGGATCCTGCTGTACCGGCGCCAGGCTGAGCAGCCCGACCAGCAATACCACCAGCAAGGCACCGCGGGCGGCGCCGAAGACCATGCCGAGAAAACGATCGGTGCCGGACAGGCCGGTGACCCGGATCAACTGGGCAATCAGATAATTGATCAGCGCGCCGACCAGCAGGGTGGCGACGAACAGCAGCGCACAGGCGGCGATGACGCGCGCCGACGGCGTGGCGATGAATTCGCTGAGGTGCTGCGACAGGGCGCCGCCAAACATCCAGGCGACGACGCCGGCGATGATCCAGGTGAGCAGCGACAGGGCTTCCTTGACGAAACCACGGCTCAGGCTGATCAGACTCGAAATAGCGATGATGGCGATGATCGCCCAGTCAACCCAGGTAAATGCCACGATTCAGGCTACCGACGCAAAAGGCGCTGCATTTTAGCAGAGCCCGGGACTGGGCGTCAGCCGAGGATTACCCGGCCTCAGGTTGAAAGCGCACGATGAAGCCATCGAGCTTGTGCTGGCGCTTCAGCTGCTCGCGCAGGCGATTGGCTTCGGCGCGCTCGATCAGCGGCCCGACGAACACCCGGTTCATGCCCTCGGCGCTGCGAATGTAGGCATTGTAGCCCTGGCTGCGCAGGGTCTTCTGCAGATTCTCGGCGCCGCTGCGGCTCGTCAGACTGGCCAACTGCACCGACCAGCTGACCGGCAAGCCGTTGCTGTCCAGGCGACTGTCGGGCGTCGCCGCCACCGTGGGGGCTGGCGCCGGGGCTGGGCTGGCGGATGGCTGTGCCGGCGCCACCTCGACAGGAAGTTCGTTCGCCGGCGACTCATCGACCAACACCTCGGGCTCCGGCACCTCCACCGGTTCCGGTTCGAACTCTGGCATCTGCGGTGCCTCGGGCATGACCGGCGCCTCCACCAACAGATGACGGCGATCGTCTTCGCGCGACAGCAACATCGGCAGGAAGATCACTGCCAGTGCCAAGAGCACCAGAGCGCCGACGATTCGCTGCTTGAGCCCCTTATCCAGAAAAGCCATCGCGCACGCCCCCCGCAGCCTGTCGGGCCAGCCAGTCCAGCGCCTCGGCCACACAATAGAAAGAACCAAACACGAGAATCTCGTCCTCCGCACAGGCCCGTTGCAACTGGGCCTCGAGCGCCGACTGCACATCGGCATGGGCCTCGACACTGGCCCCGGCATTGTGCAACTGCGCCTGCAGCTCCGCTGCCGGGCGCGTGCGTGAAGTTGGCAGGGGTGCCACCGCCCAGTGGCCGATTTGCCCCAGCAAGGGCTCGATCACCCCGGGCAAATCCTTGTCGGCCAGCAGGCCGAACACCGCTAGCCGCCTGCCCCGCACCGGTCGCTCGGCCAGTCTTTGGGCAAGGTAATCGGCGGCATGGGGATTATGCCCAACATCCAGCAGCAGCGTCAGGCGCTGACCCTGCCAATCGACCTGGCGACGATCCAGGCGACCGGTCACGCGCGCCCTCCCCAGAGCCTCGGCGATCACTTCTGGCTTCCAGGGTAAATCGAGCAAGGCGTAGGCCTGCAGCGCCAGCGCGGCGTTTTCCATCGGCAACTCGAGCTGCGGCAGATGTGCCAGCTGCAGGGGCGCACCGCCCTGGTCCAGGCCAAACCAG
>JBFHKK010000032.1:0-12189 GCA_041595475.1 Pseudomonas sp.
AGGAACAGCAGGATCAGGCCGAACAGGGTCAGGTTGCCGAGCAGCGAGGACAGCGCCGCCAGCGCCGTGGCGCTCATCCCGCCGAGCAGGGCCATGAAACCGCCGAGCAGCAGCGCCCCGGGAATCAGGTAGGCCAGCACCACCGGGTCCCACAGGCGCAGGCGCTGCACCAGGGCCACCGCCAGCAGGCCGGCCAGGGTCGAGGCGCTGGTGGCCAGGAGGATCGGCAGGAACACCAGGGTCGGATCCTCGGCGCCCTGCTGCACCCGGTACATGAAGATGCTCACCGGCAACAGGGTCAGCGACGAGGTGTTGAGCACCAGGAAGAGGATCTGCGCATTGCTCGCCACGGTCTGGCTCGGATTCAGCTCCTGCAAGGCGCGCATGGCCTTGAGGCCGATAGGCGTGGCGGCGTTGTCCAGGCCCAGGCCGTTGGCGGCGAAGTTGAGGGTGATGAAGCCCAGCGCCGGATGGCCCCGCGGCACCTCGGGCATCAGCCGCGCGAACAGCGGGCCGAGGGCGCGCCCGAGCAGGTCGACCAGGCCGGCCTTCTCGGCGATGCGCAGGAAGCCGAGCCAGAGGGTCAGGGTGCCGAACAGCACCACCATCACCTCCACCGACAGCTTGGCCATGGCGAACAGGCTCTCGACCATGGCGGCGAACACCGCCGGTTCGCCGCCGATCAGCCAACGGGCCAGGCCGGCCACTGCGGCCACCACGAAAAAGCCCAGCCACAGGCCGTTGAGCATGGCGCATTCTCCCCAGATCAGTGCGCGGATGATAACGCGACGCCCGCCCCGGCGCCGCAGTGCTGCTTACTTCTGGTCGGGGCGCGGCGGGCTGGCCTGGCCGTCGATGCGCTGGCGAAACTTCTGCGCGTTCAGGGCCCGGTCGAACAGCCAGCCCTGGCCCGAGTGTGCCCCCTCGCTGGCCAGCAGGCTGGCCTGGGCGTCGACCTCGATGCCTTCGGCCACCACCTGCAGGTTCAACGCATGGGCCATGCGGATGATGTGCGGGGCCACGCCGCTGCTGGCGGCATCGTGGCCGAGGGTGTCGACGAAGGTCTTGTCGATCTTCAGGTAGTCGACCGGCAGCTCCTGCAGGTAGGCCAGGCTGCAATAGCCGGTGCCGAAGTCGTCGATGAGGATCTTGTGGCCCTGGGCGCGCAGTTCGCTGAGGGTCTGGCGCGCGGCCTGCAGGTCGATCACGCCGCGTTCGGTGATCTCGAAGGCGATCTGCTGCGGCGCCACCTTGAAGCGCTGCAGCAGGCGCGCGGTCACCGCGGCGATGTGCGACTGGCTGACGTCGCAGGGCGCCAGGTTGATCGAGATATAGATATGGGGGTGGGCGCGCAGCAGGTCGCCGAGATTCTCCAGCACTTCCTCGAGCACATAGTCGGTCAGGCGGCGGATCTGCCCGGTGGCCTCGGCCAGGGGAATGAACAGCTCCGGATGGGTCAGGTTGCCATCGGGCCTTTGCCAGCGCACCAGGGCCTCGGCGCCGACGCAGAGGCGGGTGTTCAGGTCGATGATCGGCTGGTAATGCACCTGCAGTTCGCGGCGGCGCAGGGCTCCGGCCAGGCTGCCGATCAGCGAATGATGCTGGCGCACCTGCTGGTAGACCAGGGCCGCGATCAGTGCCGCCAGCAGCAGGCTGGCCGGCACCAGCGGCTGCCAGGTCGCCATGATGCGCTGGTGCAGGCCGTCGCGCGGGGCGACCAGCACCAGCTGAAAGTTCTGCCCCATCCGCGGCATGCTGTAGACCAACTGGTCTTCGTCGATCAGCAGCGGCTTGTTTTCCGGCGGCGGCCAGCCCGGCGGCGGCCAGCTCGGCTCGGGGCCGAGCAGCGGCAGCACCTGGCTGCCGTCCTGGGCCACCAGCAGCAGGCTGCTGCCGGGCGCCAGGTCGACCACGTCGGCCAGATGGCCGCGCGAGGTGGAGACGCGAAAATAGCCGCGGCCGATCACCAGGGCGGCCAGGTTGTCGTCCTGCTGGTCGCTGGTATTGAGCCAGTATTGGTGCCGCTGGCCCTGGATATCCGGGGGGCGCTGCTCGCTCAGGGAGCTCTGGCGCGGCCAGGACGAGCAGCGCTGGTCGCCGCCGATAAAGGCCGCCTCGTAGATGAACCTGTGGTTGAAGGCGACCTGGCGCAGGGTGCGCACCATGGCGATGTCGCAGCCACGCAAGGGCTGCGCCTCGAGCTGGTCGAGGCCCTCGCCCAGTTGCCCGAACAGCTGCTCCATGCGCTGCAGGAAGCGTTCGCCGCGGGCATTCATCTCGGCGCTTTCACTCAGTTCGGCCTGGAAGGTGGCGAACAGCAGGCTGGCGCCGAGCAGCACTGCCGCACTCAGCACTCCCGCCAGCAGGGCCATGGGCCAGGGGTGATAGAGGGCTCGCGCCAGTTGCGCCAGTGGATGCGCCATTTTCTTACAGCCACATCGAGTGTCTGTTCAGGTTAGCAGGCGAGCGCTCAGGGACGGTTGAGCACCTGCAGCAGGGCGGCGCTCTCGACGTCCGGCTCGCCGTCATGACGGGCTGGGCGATATTTCATCTGGAAGGCCGCCAGCACATTGCGGGTGGCTTGATCCAGCTCGCCATGGGCCGGCACCGCATAGCCATGCTTGGCCAGTTGCGCCTGGAACCAGGCCACCGGCGGCGGCTCGCTGCCGAGCAGGCGCTGCTGCTCGGCTACCGCCGCGGCGTCCGGCCAGGGCAGCAGACCGGCCGCGGCCAGTTGCTGCCAGGGAAACAGTGGCCCCGGGTCGACCTTGCGCTGGGGGGCGACGTCGCTGTGGCCGAGGATGCTGCCTGGCGCCAACTGATGGCGCTGGGCGATGTCCTTGAGCAGGGCGATCAAGGCCTCGAGCTGCGCCGGCGGATAGGGATGCCAGATGCGCCCCTCGGGGCCCTCGCTGAAGCCTGGGTTGACCAGCTCGATGCCGATCGAGGTGCCATTCAGCCAGGTGCGCCCCTGCCACTGGCTGTCGCCGGCGTGCCAGGCCCGGCGGTTCTCGTCGACCAGGCGGTAGATGGTCGGCGGCCCATCGCCGATCAGGTAGTGGCTGCTGACCTCGCCGCGGGTCAGCAACTCCAGCGAGCGCGCCAGGTCGGCGGAGGTGTAGTGGAGGATGACGTACTGCACCCGGCTGCTCTGGCCGACGGCGCTGTAGCGGGTGTCGAGGTGCGGACCGCGGGCGCAGCCGGCCAGCAGAACGAAAGACAGGGTAAGGAAGAGGATTCTCATGGGCGCAGGTGTAGCACGCTTTGCAGGTTGTCCAACAGCATGTCGACGCTGAGCATGATCAGCAGCATGCCCATCAGGCGCTCGACCGCGGCCAGCCCGCGGTTGCCGAGCAAGCGCTGCAGGAAGGCGGCCTGCAGCAGGATCAGGGCGGTCACCGCCCAGGCCAGCAACAGCGCCACATAGAGCTCCCAGAGGGGGCCGTCGTGGGTATTGCGCAGGGTCATCAGCACCGCCAGGGCCGAGGGGCCGGCCACGGCCGGGGTCGCCAGGGGCACCAGCATGGGTTCGCCGTCCGGTACCTCGCCGAGCACGCCTTGTGGACTGGGGAAGATCAGGCGCATGGCGATCACGAAAAGGATGATGCCGCCGGCGATCGCGGTGGCCTCGCGCGACAGGCCCAGGCCCGTGAGTACCCGGTCGCCGAAGGTCAGGAACAGCAGCAGCAGGGCCAGGGCGAACAGCAGTTCGCGAGCGGCCACCCAGAGTCGCCGCTTGTCCGGCACCTGCTTGAGGGCGGCGATATAGATGGCGATATTGCCGAAGGGGTCGGTGACCAGAAAGATCAGCACGGCGATGCTGAAGATGTCCATGGGCTGCTCCTGCGCGAATCGCCACAGTCTAGAGTGATAGAAAGGCGCGGGTCTGTCGACAGAACGCCCTGTGCGGCGAAAACGGCGACATCCCACGCCGAGGTCGGCCGCCCGCCGCTCGAAACGGCGCAATGCTTCCGGCGCCGGACATTCCCGGGAGCCCCTGACCGACGCCGGAGGATCGCAGCATGCGCACCTTGCTCTGGTTCAAACAGGATCTGCGTCTCGACGATCACCCCGCCCTGCAGGCGGCGCTGAAATCCGACTGCCTGCTGCCGCTCTACGTGTTCGATTCGGCGCTGGTGCAGAGCACCTCCTTCGGCACCCGGCGCCTGGGGGTGCACCGTGCGCGCTTCCTGCTGGAGAGCCTGGCCGCCCTGGACAGCGCCCTGCGCCAGTGCGGTTCGCATCTGCTGGTGCTGTACGGCAGCGCCGAGCAGCTGATTCCCCAACTGGTCAGCCGTTTCGCCCTCGACCAGGTGCTGACCCTGGCGGAGATCGGCCCCCACGAGCGCACCGAGGTGGCCGGCGTGCAGCGCGCGCTGGGCAGCGTGCCGCTGCAGCAGACCCCGGTCAATAACCTGCTGCGCATGGACCAGATGCCCTTTCGCCTGACCCAGATGCCGAGCGCCTTCAGTCGCTTCCGCGAGCAGGTCGAGCAGCGCCCGCTGGTGTTTCAGCCGGATCCGGCGCCCTATCGCCTGCCGCCGCTGCCGGCCGGCAGCGAGGCGCTGCTGCAGCCGCCGCCGAGTCTGTCCCAGCTGGGCCTGGGCGAGCCGCTCAGTGTGCCGGCCAGCGCCTTTCCCTTCTCCGGCGGCGAACTGGCGGGCAAGGCGCGCTTGCACCACTACCTGTGGGAAAGCCTGGCGGTGCGCCATTACCAGCGTTCGCACAATGGCCTGATCGGCACCGAGTATTCCTCCAAGCTGTCGCCCTGGCTGGCCAATGGCAGCCTGTCGGTGCGCCGCGTGGCCGCCGAGTTGCACCGCCACGAGGCGCAATTCGGTCGCAACGATTCGACCCGGCTCCTGTGGCAGCGCCTGCTGTGGCGCGATTTTCTGCGCTGGAGCCTGCTGCGCCATGGTCGCGCGCTGTTTCGCGCCGACGGGCTGCCGGCCACCGCCGGGGCGCCCCAGGGCCTCGATCAGCGTTTCCGCCAGTGGTGTCAGGGCCGCACCGGCATGCCCCTGGTGGACGCCAACATGCGCGAACTGGCCGCCACCGGCTTCATCTCCAGCCGCGGCCGGCAACTGGTCGCCAGCTACCTGATCAAGGATCTGCAGTAGGACTGGCGGCATGGCGCGGCCTGGTTCGAGGAACACCTGATCGATCACGACCCGGCCTGCAACTGGGGCAACTGGGCCTATCTGGCCGGTGCCTGCCGCGATCCGCGGCGCGAGCAGATGTTCAATGTGCTGCGCCAGGCGCGCGCTTACGATCCCCAGGCGGAGTATGTCGGCCTCTGGCTGCCGGAGCTGCGCCACGTGCCCGAGCACCTGCGGCATACGCCCTTCGTGCTGTCCCAGGCGCACCTCAAGGCGCTCGACTATCCACGTCTGGCGGAGATTCCCGAGGCCTGGCAACCCTACCTGCCGCAGGCGGCCTAGGCGCTGGCCGGGTCGCTTTCGATGCGGTTGCGGCCGCCGCGCTTGGCCCGGTACAGGGCCTGGTCGGCGCGCTCGAAGACCTGATCGCTGCGCTCGCCGCTGGCGAAGGCGCTGATGCCGGCGGAGAGGGTGATGGTCACCCGCTCGCCCTTGAAGTGGAAGGGACAGGCCTCGATCCCGGCGCGCAGGGTCTCGAGCAGTTGCAGGCCGCCTTCGAGGGGGGTGGACGGCAGCAGCAGGACGAACTCCTCGCCGCCGAAGCGGGCGATGAAGTCGATCTTGCGCAGGCGTTTGCGCAGTTCGTTGGCGATGATCTTCAGCACCTTGTCGCCGGCCAGGTGGCCGTACTCATCGTTGATCCGCTTGAAGTGGTCGATGTCCACCACCGCCAGCAGCAGTTCGCCGCCGTAGCGTTGCCAGCGTGCCAGTTCGCTGTCCAGGCGCTCGCTCCAGGCCGCGCGGTTGGGTAGCCCGGTGAGGGGGTCGAGCAAAGCCTTCTGCCGCTGCTCCTCGAGATGCTGGCGAAAGCCGCTGGCTTCCTGCTCCATGCTGGCGACCCGTTCGACCAGGGTCTGCAGGCGCGCGGCCACCAGCTGTTCGCGCTCGTCGCGCTGGCGCTGATAGTGCTGCAGGGTGTCGAGCAGGCCATTGAGGCGGTTCTCCACCAGGTCCTTGAGACTGCCCAGATCGGTGGCCTGCTGCACGCTGTCGTGCAGGCCGCCGACCTGCTGACGCAATTCGCTGTCCAGCGCCCGGGCCGCGCTGACCGAATCGCTGTAGCCGTCATGAGCGTCCTGCAGGCTGCTCTGAAAGCTCGCCAGGCGCTCGTTGAGCTGCTGCAGGTAGCCCTCGAACTCGCGCTGGCCGACGTCGGCGATGGCCAGCATCAGCACCGCCAGGTCCTCCAGCACCGGCACCAGTTCGTACATGTTCAAGCCGCCTTCGATGCGCGCGCGCAGCTGCTCGGCCTGGGCCTGGTGGCGCTCGGGCAGCGGCAGCTCTTCGAGCAGGCCGAGCAGCGTCGCCTCGACATGCTGGGCGATGGCGCTGTAGCCCGGCTCCGGCGGGCTGGGCAGGGCGTACTCGGGGTCGGTCGCGGGGCTGGTCGGGGCAGGCTCCGGCGCCGGTCCGGTGTCGGCCCGCGGGGCCTTGGCCGCTGCCGAGTCGGCTGCTGGTTGCGCGGTCGGCGTCGGCGTCGGCGCCAGCAGCTCGCTCGGCGCCGGCAGACTGTCGAGCAGCGCCTGAGGGGCCGAGTAACGCGGCGGCGCCAATGGCGCCGACGTCTCGCCCTGGGGGCCGCGAGCGGGCTCGTCCATCGGGGGCAGCTGGGCGGGCGTTGGCGCTGCGCCCAGGGCCGTCTGCGGGGCTGTCAGGGGGATGTCGCCGGCGCTCGGCTCGCGGCCGCCGAACAGCCGCTGCAGCAGCCCTGGCGCTTGCTCGGCGGCGCCTTGCAGCTGGTCCAGGGCCTGTCGCTGCAGCTGGTTCAGCTCGGCCAGCAGGCTGGGCAGTTCGCGTGCCTGGGCGGCGCGGCTGTCGAGTTGCTTGGCGTACTGTTTGAGCGGTTTGCGCACCTCGCGCGGCAGTTCGAGCTTGAGCAGCCGTTCGACCAGGCCAGCGAGGGCGCTGGTGACCTGGCCGACGCGCTGCTGGCGCTGCAGTTCGGAGTCCAGTACGGATTTCTCCAGGCGTGGGATCAGGGCCGCCAGGCCGGCGTCCATGTCGTCGCGGCGCAGGAGTTCACGCAAGTCCTGCATGCACTGGTCGACCACCTTGTCCACGCCCTCGGCGGCCAGGCTGCTGCGGACCAGGCCGCGGCGCAGCAGGTCGAGACGGGCGTTCCAGCGGCCCTCGAGCTTTTCCTGTTGCTCCAGACTGGCCAGGTACTTGTCTTTCCAGCGTTTGGCTTCTTCGCTCATGCCGGGCTTCCGTGGGTGGGGGGCGTGATCATGGGGGGCTGATGAACGCCTGGGGTATGCGGCAGGCGAATTTCGACGGCCACCGGCAGGTGATCGGAGATCGGCTGGGCCAGCACTTCGACCCGCTCCAGCTCGAGTTCGGGGCTCAGCAGAATATGATCCAGGCAGCGCTGCGGCCGCCAGCTGGGAAAGGTCGCCTCGATCTGTGGCGCCAGCAGGCCGAGGTCGCGCAGGGGCGAGTGCAGCAGCAGATCGGCGGCATGGGTGTTCATGTCACCCATCAGCACCTGGTGGCGATAGCCGCCGATCAACTCGCGGATGTAGGCCAGCTGGCGGGTGCGGGTGCGCGCGCCGAGGGACAGATGCATCATCACCACAACGACCGCCTCGCTGCCCTCGCCCAGGCGCAGCAACATGGCGCCGCGGCCAGGCGGGCCGGGCAGCGGGTGGTCTTCCAGCAGGCTCGGGCGCAGGCGGCTGAGCACGCCGTTGCTGTGCTGGGCCAGGCGGCCGAGATTGCGATTGAGCTGCTGATACCAGTAGGGGAAGGCGCCGAGGTGGGCCAGGTGCTCGACCTGATTGACGAAGCCCGAGCGCAGGCTGCCGCCGTCGACTTCCTGCAGCGCCACCAGATCGTAGTCGCCGAGCAGCGCACCGATGCGCTGCAGATTGATGGCACGCCCGGCATGGGGCAGCAGGTGCTGCCAGCCGCGGGTCAGGTAGTGATGGTAACGCTCGGTGCTGATGCCGACCTGGATGTTGAAACTGAGCAGGCGCAAGCGGCCGTTGTCGGGCCAGTCGCCGGCGCCCGGGCAGCGCGGATTGATCTGCGGTTCGCGCAGGCCAGCCGGGCGGCTGCTCGGCCAGCGGCGCATATTAGGGCGTGTCATCGGCGGGCTCCCCCGATAAGCATTGTCGCCTCAACTGACGGGCGGGGTCCTGTGCTCGGACCGCCGCCCTGGGACTGACTGCGTCGGGCGCAGCACCGCGCTACTGGCTGTCGCGCTCCTGGGCGATCAGGTGCTCGGCCACTTCCAGGGCCTTCTCGGCACCACCGGCGCTGCCGATGTCGAAACGGTACTTGCCATTGACGACCATGGTCGGCACGCCGCTGACCTGGTAGGCCATGGCCAGCTTGCGGGCCTTTTCCATCTGGCTCTTGACGCCGAAGGAGTTGAAGGTTTTCAGGAAGGCTTCCTTGTCCACGCCCTGGGTGGCGACGAACTCGGCCAACTCCTCCGGTGTGGACAGCTTCTTGCCTTGCTTGTGGATCGCCTCGAACACGGCGTCATGTACGTTCTGCTCGACCTTTAGGCTCTCCAGAGCGATGAAGGCCTGGCCATGCACGTTCCAGAGTCCGCCGAAGAGCGCCGGCACTCGGACGAAGTTGACGTCCTCGGGCAGTTGCTCGACCCAGGGGTTGATGGTCGATTCGAATTCATAGCAGTGCCGGCAGCCATACCAGAACAGTTCGACCACCTCGATCTGCCCGGGCTTGGACACCGGTACCGGGGTGGTGAGTTCGACATACTGCTTGCCGGCTTGGATCGAATCGGCCTGGGCCAGCATGCCGAACACACTGGTGACGGCGAGGACGGCACTGATGATCAGGTTACGCATGAAAAACTCCTTGGCGGTTGAGCGATGCCCGGTGGCAGCTTGCGTTTCGACCGGCGGCGCTGCGCCCGGTTCCATTCATTGTAGCGGCGGGGTTAACGAAAAAGGGTGGCCGAAGCCACCCTTTTCCCGGATACGACGGTGTGACTGATCGGGCGATCAGTGCAGACCCTGGACGAAGCTGGATACCGCTTCGATGTCCTTGTTGCTGAGCTTGGCGGCGATGGCGCGCATGATCAGGCTGTCGCCGTCATTGGTGCGGTTGCCTTCGCGAAAGTCGGTCAGCTGCTTGGCCACGTAGGCGGCATGCTGGCCACCCAGTTGCGGGTAGCCGGCGGCGTCGTTGCCGGCCCCGTCGGGGGCGTGGCAGCCGGTGCAGGCGGGCATGCCCTCGGCCAGCTTGCCGCCGCGGAACAGCGCCTCGCCGCGCTCGACCAGCGCGGGATCGGCGGCGCCGACGCTCATTTTCTGGCTGGCGTAATAGGCGGCGATGTCGGCCAGGTCCTGTTCGCTGAGGTTGTCCAGCAGGCCGGTCATCTCGACGATCACGCGGTTGCCGGCCTTGACGTCCTGGAGCTGCTTGAGCAGATAGCGCTCGCCCTGGCCGGCCAGTTTCGGGAAGTTCGGCGCGGCACTGTTGCCATCGGCGCCATGGCAGGCGCCACAGACGGCAACCTTGGCTTCACCGGCGGCGGCATCGCCCGCGGCCTGGGCCAGGCCAGTGATGCCCAGGGTCAACAGCAGACTCACGAGTACTTTGTTCATCAGCTAATCCAATAACGGCTAAGAGAGAAGGAGTGGGGTCGGGCTTACTCGGTCATCAGCTTGATGACGGCTTGATAATCCTCGGCGCTGCAGTCCATGCACAGACCGCGCGGCGGCATGGCGCCCATGCCGTTGGTCACGCTCTGCACCAGGGTGTCCATGCCCTTGGCCAGGCGCGGCTCCCAGGCTGCCTGGTCACCCCGCTTGGGGGCCATCGGCAGCTGGCCATTGTGGCAGGCGGCGCAAGCGCGGGCATACACGGCTTCCGGATCTTGAGCGGCCTGGGCGTTGAACGCCAGGGTCAACACGGCGGCGCTGAGCAGCATCTTTTTCATGAGATCGGCCTCATCGGGGATGGGAAGCGTTCTGCCTTCTGCGGGCAAATCATCTGAATCGTTCCCGTGGACACTCATCCACAGGGGGACAAAGCGCACACAAAATCTGCGGCATTATATACTGGCGGCGCCAAAACGGAAACGACGCCACCTGCCGCGCCCTGAGGCGTGAGCCAGGCTGCGCGCAATTGTCGCAAGGGCCGCGTGCCTCGCTCATGCCCCCGCCCTCAACGGATACCCCGATGCAAGCCAAGAACCCGATTATCGGCCTGTGCCAGCAAGCCAGCTTTCTGATCAGCGCCGCCAAGGTCGACCAGTGCCCCGAGGACGCCGGCTATGAAGTGGCCTTCGCCGGGCGTTCCAATGCCGGCAAGTCCAGCGCCCTGAATACCCTGACCCACGCCAGCCTGGCGCGCACCTCGAAGACGCCCGGGCGCACCCAGCTGCTCAACTTCTTCCGCCTGGACGACGAACGCCGCCTGGTCGATCTACCCGGTTATGGCTATGCCAAGGTGCCGATCCCGCTCAAGCAGCACTGGCAGAAGCATCTGGAGGCCTACCTCGGCAGCCGCGAGAGCCTCTGCGGGCTGATGCTGATGATGGACATCCGCCACCCGCTGACCGAATTCGACCGGCTGATGCTCGATTGGTCGGCGGCCAGCCAGATGCCGCTGCACATCCTCCTGACCAAGGCCGACAAACTGGCCTTTGGCGCGGCCAAGAACGCCCTGCTCAAGGTACGCCAGGACATCCGCAAGGGCTGGGGCGAGGGCGTCGGCATCCAGTTGTTCTCGGCGCCCAAGCGCCAGGGCGTGGACGAGGCGCAGGCGGTGCTGGCCGAATGGCTGGGCCTGAACGAGACCGGCGAGCTCGAGGGCGAGGGCTGATCGGCGCGCGGCCAGGCTGTGCGCTCGGGCAAAAAAAACCCGAACTTCATCAGGGGAGGGTGAAGTTCGGGCTTCAGGGTTCTGGGCCGCTAGGGTCGGCCCAGAGATCTGCCAACACTTAACACACAGGAGCATTGAAGAGCTTCGCAGCCATTCAAAGCGTTCGGCCGCGGCCCGCCTGAAAAGTTCAGCGGCCCGCGCGAAATAATCGGCGCCGGCCGATCATTCAGTGCGCCTGGTCCCAGTTGTCGCCCACACCGACCTCCACCATCAGCGGTACGTCCAGCTCGGCCGCCGCGCTCATCAGCGCCTTGAGCCGCTCGCCGACTTCGGCGACCTGGGCTTCGCGAACCTCCAGCACCAGTTCGTCATGCACCTGGAGGATCACCCGGGCATCCAGCTCGGAGGCTGCCAGCCAGCGGTCCACCTCGATCATGGCGCGCTTGATGATGTCCGCCGCGGTGCCCTGCATGGGCGCGTTGATGGCGGTGCGCTCGGCGCCCTTGCGCAGGGCCTGGTTGCTCGAGCGGATGTCCGGCAGGTACAGCCGGCGGCCGAACAGGGTTTCGACGTAGCCCTGGCCGGCGGCCTGTTCGCGGGTGCGTTCCATATAGGCCAGCACCCCGGGGTAGCGGGCGAAGTAACGGTCGATATAGGCCTGCGCCTGCTTGCGCTCGACGCCGATCTGCTTGGCCAGGCCGAAGGCGCTCATGCCGTAGATCAGGCCGAAGTTGATCGCCTTGGCGCTGCGCCGCTGCTCAGGCGTCACCTCGTCCAGGGTCACGCCGAAGACCTCGGCGGCAGTGGCGCGGTGCACGTCGCGGTCGTGGTGGAAGGCGTCCAGCAGGCCGCGGTCCTGGGCCAGGTGGGCCATGATGCGCAATTCGATCTGCGAGTAGTCGGCGGCCAGCAGCTTATAGCCCTTGGGCGCGACGAAGGCCTGGCGGATGCGCCGGCCCTCGGCGGTGCGGATCGGGATGTTCTGCAGGTTCGGATCTGAGGAGGACAGCCGGCCGGTGGCGGTCACCGCCTGGTGGTAGCTGGTGTGGATGCGCCCGGTGCGCGGGTTGATCTGCTCCGGCAGGCGGTCGGTGTAGGTGCTCTTGAGCTTGCTCAGGGAGCGGTACTGCATCAGCACCTTGGGCAGCTCGTAGTCCTGCTCGGCCAGCTCGGCCAGTACCGCCTCGGCGGTGGACGGCTGGCCCTTGGCGGTCTTGCTGATAATCGG
>JBFHKK010000033.1:0-12121 GCA_041595475.1 Pseudomonas sp.
GGCGCGGCGGCTCATAAAGGCCAGGCGCTCGAGCAGCTGCACGTCCTGCTCGTTCTTCACCAGGGCGCCGGCCAGCGGCGGGATGGCCTTGGTCGGGTCGCGCTCGCGCAGTACCGCCTCGCCGATGTTGTCGGCCATCAGCAGCTTGAGCCAGTCGACCAGTTCGCTGGTGGACGGCTTCTTCTTCAGGCCCGGCACCTTGCGCACGTCGAAGAACACGTCCAGGGCTTCGGCGACCAGGTCCTTCTTGATATTGGGGTAGTGCACGTCGACGATCTTCTGCAGGGTGTCGCGGTCGGGAAAGGCGATGTAGTGGAAGAAGCAGCGGCGCAGGAAGGCATCCGGCAGCTCTTTTTCGTTGTTCGAGGTGATGATGATGATCGGGCGCTGCTTGGCCTTGATGGTCTCGTTGGTCTCGTTGACGTAGAACTCCATCTTGTCGAGTTCCTGCAGCAGGTCGTTAGGGAACTCGATGTCGGCCTTGTCGATCTCGTCGATCAGCAGGATCACCCGCTCCTCGGACTCGAAGGCCTCCCACAGCTTGCCCTTCTTGATGTAGTTGCGCACGTCGTGGACCTTGTCCGAGTCCAGCTGCGAGTCGCGCAGGCGGCTGACCGCGTCGTACTCGTAGAGGCCCTGGTGGGCCTTGGTGGTGGACTTGATGTGCCAGGTGATCAGGCGGGCAGAGAAGGACTCGGCCAGCTGCTCGGCGAGCATGGTCTTGCCGGTACCGGGTTCGCCCTTGACCAGCAGCGGCCGCTGCAGGGTGATGGCGGCGTTGACCGCGAGCTTGAGGTCGTCGGTGGCGACGTAGGACTGGGTGCCTTCGAACTTCATCGGTAAATCCTCGAACGGTAACGGCCGGGGCAGTACCCGCCGGTTCAGTATTTGAAACGGCGACTATACCGCGCGGCGCCGGTGGCTGTGAACGCAGGCCGCCCATTCAGTCACTGAATGGCAGTTCAGCCGCGCCGCGTCTGCCTCAGCCGCCCAGCAGCGACGCCGCGAGGCTGGACGGGCAAGGGCCCCGGTCTTAGGCTTGCAAGCTCATACCCGTCGCCTTGCAAGGATCCCCATGAGCCGCATCTATGCCGACAACGCCCAAGCCATAGGCAACACGCCGCTGGTCAAGATCAACCGCCTGGGGCCCCACGGGGTGACCGTTCTGGCCAAGATCGAGGGGCGCAACCCGGCCTATTCGGTCAAGTGCCGGATCGGCGCCAGCATGATCTGGGACGCCGAGGCCCGTGGCGCGCTCAAGCCGGGCATGACCATAGTCGAGCCGACTTCGGGCAACACCGGCATCGCCCTGGCCTTCGTCGCCGCGGCGCGCGGCTACAAGCTGCTGTTGACCATGCCGGCTTCCATGAGCCTGGAACGGCGCAAGGTGCTCAAGGCCCTCGGCGCCGAGCTGGTGCTGACCGAGCCGGCCAAGGGCATGAAGGGCGCGATCGAGAAGGCCAGCGAGATCGCCGCCGGCGACCCGGCAAGCTATTTCATGCCGCAGCAGTTCGACAATCCGGCCAATCCGGCTATCCACGAGAAGACCACAGGCCCGGAGATCTGGAACGACACCGAGGGTGCGATCGACGTGCTGGTGGCCGGCGTCGGCACCGGCGGCACCCTGACCGGGGTGTCGCGCTACATCAAGAAGACCCAGGGCAAGCCGATCCTCTCGGTGGCGGTCGAGCCGGAGTCCTCGCCGGTGATCAGCCAGACCCTGGCCGGCGCCGAGGTCAAGCCCAGCCCGCACAAGATCCAGGGCATAGGCGCCGGCTTCGTGCCGAAGAACCTCGACCTGGCGCTGGTCGATCGGGTCGAGCAGGTCGGCGACGAGGAGGCCAAGGCCATGGCCCTGCGCCTGATGCGCGAGGAGGGCATCCTCTGCGGCATTTCCTGCGGCGCGGCCATGGCCGCGGCCCTGCGCCTGGCCGAACACCCAGAGATGCAGGGCAAGACCCTGGTAGTGATACTGCCGGATTCGGCCGAGCGCTATCTGTCGAGCATGCTCTTCAGCGACCTGTTCAGCGAGCAGGAATTGCAGCAATAGGGCTTGCGCTGCAGCAACAATGAGCCAGCCTGCGGCTGGCTTCGCTGTTTGATCGCCGGCCCTCGCGGTCGGACGCTGCGCGCTGCGCGCGTCACCGGCGCTTTCCCTCGCCGGTGTCACTGGCTAAGCTCGCCACTTTCTTACGACTCCAGCAGCAGAGGTTTGCCCCATGGCGCAGCAATGGCCGGCCGCCGATATCGCCCGTCAGATTCTCGATGGCTTCGACGACTATCGCGAGCATTTTCGCCAGATCACCGCCGGCGCCCGTGCGCGCTTCGAGCAGGCGCAGTGGCAGGAGGCCCAGAGCGCCTCTGCCGCGCGCATCAACCTGTACGAGGAAAAGGTCGAGGAGACCGGTCAGGCCTTGCGCCGCTTCGGCGACCAGTTGCTCGACCTCGGCCAGTGGCCCCTGGTCAAGAGCGCCTACATCGCCCTGATCGACCTGCGCGACGACGATGAACTGGCCGAGACCTGGTACAACTCGATCTTCTGCGGCCTGTTCAGCCATGACCAGATCAGCGACGGCTGCATGTTCATCCACACCACCCGTCCCTCCCTGCGCCCGCGTCCGCGCGGGGTTGAGACGCGCTGCTACCAGCCCTGGGGCGATCTGCCGGCGCTACTCAAGCAGATCTTCGAGGACTACCGCTTCAGCGTGCCTTACGAGGACCTGCCGCGGGACCTGGCGCGCCTGGAGGCGCAGCTGCGCGAGAACCTGCCGGACTGGGTGTGCAAGGACCCGGAACTGTCCATCGAGCTGTTTTCCTCGGTGCTCTACCGCAACAAGGGTGCCTATCTGGTCGGGCGCATCTTCACCCGCGACGAGCAGTGGCCCCTGGTGATTCCGCTGTTGCACCGTGAAGGCCAGGGCATCCAGGTCGATGCCCTGATCACCGACGAGGCGGAGGTGTCGATCATCTTCTCCTTCACCCGTTCCTACTTCATGGTCAAGGTGGAGATTCCCGCCGAGTTCGTCGGCTTCCTCAAGCGCATCCTGCCGGGCAAGCACATCGCCGAACTCTATACCTCGATCGGCTTCTACAAGCACGGCAAGTCGGAGTTCTACCGGGCCCTGATCAACCACCTGGCCAGCACCGACGACAAGTTCGTGATGGCGCCCGGGGTGCGCGGCATGGTCATGAGCGTGTTCACCCTGCCGGGCTTCAACACCGTGTTCAAGATCATCAAGGACCGCTTCTCGCCGTCGAAGAACGTCGATCGCGCCACCGTCATCGAGAAGTACCGGCTGGTCAAGAGCGTCGACCGGGTCGGGCGCATGGCCGACACCCAGGAGTTCTCCGATTTCCGCTTCCCCAAGGAAAAGTTCGATCCCGAGTGCCTGGCCGAACTGCTCGAGGTGGCGCCCTCGACCGTGGAAATGGAAGGTGACGTGGTGCTGGTGCGCCACTGCTGGACCGAGCGGCGCATGATCCCGCTGAACATGTACGTCGAAAGCGCCAGCGAGGCCCAGGTGCGCGAGGCGCTGGACGACTATGGTCTGGCGATCAAGCAACTGGCGGCGGCGAACATCTTTCCCGGCGACATGCTGCTGAAGAACTTCGGCGTCACCCGCCATGGCCGCGTGGTGTTCTATGACTACGACGAGATCTGCTATCTCACCGAGGTGAATTTCCGCCGTATTCCGCCGCCGCGCTACCCGGAGGACGAGATGGCCTCCGAGCCCTGGTATTCGGTGGCGCCGCTGGACGTGTTCCCCGAGGAGTTTCCGCCCTTCCTGTTCGCCGATATCAAGCAGCGCCGGCTGTTCAGCCAGTTGCATGGCGACCTCTACGACGCCGACTACTGGAAGGGCCTGCAGGAGGCGATTCGCGCCGGCAAGGTGATCGATGTGTTCCCCTACCGGCGCAAGGAGCCGGCGAAGAACCTCAGCTGAGGCGGCGCCTGGCGTATCCGCTGCGCAGGTTGGCCCTGCGCCGGCGCCGCGCTGAGTTCTCGAGGAAGATCTTATGTCCCGCCCGCAATGTCGCCGCTGCAGTCGGCCGCTCGATCACTGCCTGTGCGCGCTGATCCCCAGCCTGGCGAGCCGCACCCGGGTGCTGATCCTGCAGCATCCCAGCGAAGCCGGCCATGCGCTGAACACCGCGCGCCTGGCGGCTTTGGGCCTGACCAATGCCGAGCTGATAGTCGGCGAGGTGTTCGACGACTGGCCGGCACTGCTGGCGCCGGCCGAATACCGGGCCTGCCTGCTGTTTCCCGGGGAGCAGGCGCAGCCCCTGGGCGAATTCGCCGAATCTGCAGACGCGCGACCGCCCTTGCTGGTGGTGCCCGATGGCACCTGGCGCAAGGCGCGCAAGCTGCTGTATCTGAATCCGCCGCTGGCGGCCTTGCCCCGTGTCGCGCTGCCGCAAGGGCTGAGCTCGCGCTACCGGCTGCGCAAGGCGCCCATGGCCGGGGCCCTGTCGACGGTCGAGGCGCTGGTCGCGGCGCTGGACGTACTGGAGGCGCCGGCCCGCTTCGCCGCCTTGCTGCGACCCTTCGAGGCGCTGATCGAGGGGCAGATCGCGGCCATGGGGGAGGACACCTTCAGGCGCCACCACGGCGCTGGTGCGCCTGACGCTTAGGTGCGCGGCTCAGCGCTCGCGCAGGGCCTCGGAGCGGGCCTTGAGCACGGGCTTGAGCAGGTAGTCGAGCACGCTCTTCTCACCGGTGATGATGTCCACGGTGGCGATCATGCCGGGGATGATCAGCAGCGGCTGCTGCTCGGTGCCCAGGTGGCTTTTGTCCGTGCGGACCTGGATCAGGTAGAAGCTGTTGCCTTCCTCGTCGGTGATGGTGTCGGCGCTGATCAGTTCCAGGTTGGCCTTCAGGCCGCCGTAGATGGTGAAGTCGTAAGCGCTGAACTTGACCATGGCCTTCTGCCCGGGATGCAGGAAGGCGACATCCTGCGGGCGGACCTTGGCCTCGATCAGCAGATTGTCCTCCAGCGGGACTATTTCCAGGATATCGCTGCCCGGCTGGACGACGCCGCCGATGGTGTTGACCTTGAGCTGCTTGATCACGCCCTTGACCGGCGAGAGCACGGTGGTGCGGCTGACCCTGTCGTCGATCGCCGAGCTGGTCGCGGTGATCTTCTTCAGATCGGTGCGCGCGGCGTTGAGCTCGTTGAACGCATCGGCGCGGAAGGCCAGTTCGGACTCCTCGATCTTGCTTTCGATCTCCTTGACCGCTGACTCCGCGCGGGGAATCGCCAGGTTGGTGGCGTCCAGCGAGCCGCGCACCTCGACCAGGCTGCGGCGCAGGCGGAGAATCTCGACCTGGGAGATGGCGCCGGTGGCCACCAGCGGTTGCGACATGTTGAGCTCCTGCTGCAGCAGGCTGAGGCTGTTGCGGTACTGCCGGGCCTTGGCGCGGAACTCCGCCAGCTCCTGGCTCTTCTGCCGCAGTTGCTCGTTGAGCGTGCGCTGCTCGCTCTGCAGCCGCTGCTGGCGCGAGTGGTAGAGCGCCTGTTCGTCTTCGGCCAGTTGCGGGGCCTGCTCGCGGATGAGTTGCGGCATCTTCAGCGGCCGGCCTTCGGCCTCGGCGCTCAGGCGCTCGATGCGCGCGATCAGGGCCAGCCGGTCGGCCTCGGTCTCGCCGCGGTTGGAGAGAAAGCGGGTGTCGTCCAGGCGCAGCAGCACATCGCCCTTGTCCACCACCTGCCCCTCGCGCACGAAGATCTCGCTGACGATGCCGCCCTCGAGGTTCTGGATGACCTGGATCTTGCTCGAGGGAATCGCCTTGCCCTCGCCGGTGGTGACCTCCTCCAATTCGGCGAAATGGGCCCAGATCAGGGCGACCAGCAGGCAGGCGGCCACCACCCAGATGGTCACGCGCGAGAGCCAGGGCGAATCTTCCAGGATGGCGCCATCGACTTCCGGCATGAAGGCGGTATCGGCGGCCTGGCGCTTGGCCACAGGGGCATCCGTCGGCGGGGAAGCAGGGGGCTTGGGCATGCGGGCCACCTCAGTGCTTGGCCGGGCTGACGCGGCCCTTGCGCAGCGCCTCGATCACCGCGTCCTTGGGGCCGTCGGCCACCACATGGCCGTTGTCGAGCACCACTAGGCGATCGACCAGGGCCAGCATCGAGGTGCGGTGGGTGATGAGGATGACCGTCTTGCCCTGGATGCGCGCGCCGAGGCGGTGGCGCAGCACCTCCTCGCTGGTGTTGTCCATCGCGCTGGTCGGTTCGTCCAGCAGCAGGATCGGCGGATCGAGCAGCAGGGCTCGGGCCAGCAGCACGGCCTGGCGCTGGCCGCTCGAGAGCAGCTGGCCGCGCTCGCCGACCGGCCGCTCGAAGCCCTGCGGATGTTGCCGGGCCAGTTCGCTGACGCCGGTCATTTCGGCCACCTCGAGCATGCGCTCGTCGCCGATATAGCGCGCGCCCAGGGTCAGGTTGTCGCGCAGGCTGCCGGCCAGCAAGGGTAGATCGTGGGCGACGTAGCCGATCTGGTGGCGCAGGTCGGCGACATCCAGTTGGCGCAGGTCCAGGTTGTCGAGCAGGATCTGCCCCTTGTCTGGCTCGTAGAAGGCCATGATCAGGCGCGCCAGGGTGCTCTTGCCCGAGCCGCTGCGGCCGATGATGCCGACCCGCTCGCCGGCATTGATGTGCAGGCTGACCTCGGCCAGGGCCGGGCTGCTCTGGTTGGGGTAGCTGAAGCTGACCTGGCGCAGATCCAGCGCGCCCTTGAGGTGGGTGCGTTCCAGCGGTCGCTGGCTGGCCTGGCGTTCCTGCGGCAGGGCCATGAGCGCATCGGTGCTGGTCATGGTCAGGCGCGCCTGCTGATAACGGGTGATCAGCCCGGCGATCTGCCCCAGAGGCGCCAGCACCCGGCTGCCGAGCATGTAGCAGGCCACCAGGGCGCCGACGCTGAGGTCGCCGGCGATGATGCTGTAGACCCCGGCGACGATGATCGACATGCCGGCGACCTGCTGGAAGAACAGGGTGCCGTTGGTCGCCAGGGCCGAGAGGAAGCGCGCGTGGCTGTCCAGGCGGGTGAGGGCGCCATGGGTCTTTTCCCACTGATGCTGGCGCTCGCTCTCGCCGGTGAAGGCCTTGAGGGTTTCCAGGCCGCCGAGGGTCTCGATCAACAGGCCCTGGCGCTGGGCGGCCAGGGCCAGGCTCTTCTGCACGGTATCGCGCAGGCGTGCCTGGACGATCAGGGCGAACAGCGCCGTCACGGGAAAGGCCAGCAGCGGGATGGCCACCAGCGGCCCGCCGATCAGCCAGATCACGGTGATCATCAAGAGTGAGAAGGGCAGATCGATCAGGCTGGTCAGGGTCACCGCGGTGAGGAATTCGCGCAGGCCCTGAAAGTCGTGGATGCTTTGGGCGAAACCGCCGACGGTGGCCGGGCGCGCTTTCAGCGCCATGCCGCTGATGCGCTCGAACAGGGTGGCCGAAAGCACCACGTCGGTCTTCTTCCCGGCGGTGTCGAGCAGATGAGCCCGTAGTACCCGCAGCAGGAGTTCGAAGCCGGTGCCGATGAACAAACCGATCACCAGCACCCAGAGGGTGGCGATGGCCTGATTGGGCACCACCCTGTCGTAGGTCTGCATGACGAACAGGGGCACCAGCAGCCCCAAGGCATTGATCAACAGGCTGGCGAGAATGGCGTCTGAGTAGAGGCCGCGGGAGAGCTTGAGGGTGTCGCGGAACCAGGCCTCGATGCGCGGCAGCAGGGGCGCGCGCACCTCTTCGAGCTCATGGCGCGGACGGGCGAAGAGGGCCTGGCCGCTGTACTCGGCCTGCAGTTGCTTGAACTCGACCCATTGCTCACCGCCGTCGGCCTCGCTCGGCAGGATCAGTGCCTGCTGCTTGGGCCCCCATTTGCACAGCACGGCGCAGCGGCCGTTCTTCAGCAGCAGCAGCACCGGCAGGTTGAGGCTGGAAATGCTGTTCAGCTCGCGCCGCAGCAGGCGTCCCTGCAGCCCGCCTCGAGCGGCCGCGCGGGGTAGCAGCTCGGCGCTCAGGCGTTGTTCGGGCATGGGCAGGCCGGCGCTCAGGCTGCCGCGGCTGGCCGAGCAGCCATGCAGCTTGCAGAGAATCAACAGGCCATCGAGCAGCGGGTCATCGTGACTGAGCCGCGGATCCTGCGATGGCCCTGGCCGCTCCATGCTGGTCAACTTCTACTGCACTCCTGAGTGACGACTACTTCAGGGTCGGCAAGCGAGCCTCGCTCTTGATTTCGCTGACCGCCACCGCTTCTGCCGGTAGGACCACGTTCTGGGTTCTGAGCAGCTCGCCCATGGCGGCGATCACCCGGTACATCGAGAACTCCTCGGTGTAGCGCACCTCGGTATAGCGGCGGTTGGCGGTGAAGAGTTCGTTCTCGCTGTCGAGCAGGTCGAGCAGGGTGCGCTGGCCCAGGCTGAACTGCTGTTGATAGGCCTCGCGCACGCGCGCGGTGTAGTCGGCATAGTCGCGGGCCTTGGGGGTTTGCCGGCGGGCGTTCTCCATGGCATTCCAGGCCAGCGAAAGGTTCTCGTTGAGCACGCGCAGCGCATTGTTGCGAATGTCCATGGACTGGTTGATCTGGTGCGCCGCCGACTGCAGGCGAGCCTTGTCACGCATGCCGTTGAACAGGTTGTAATTCATCACCACCGCGGCGCGCCAGGTGTTGTAGTGGCCCTCGTCGCCCTGGATGTTGTCATCGGCTCGGCTGGCCAGCTCCAGATCGAGACGCGGGTAGAAGGGCGACTTGGCGACCTCGTACTGCTTTTCCGCGGCGTGCACATCGGCCTGGGCCGACTTGAGGAAGGGGTTGTTTTCCATCACCGTCTGCCGCGCCGCCAGCAGATCGCTGGGCAATTCGCCCTTGATCGAGGTCGGCGCCTCGAGCTGGTCGGGCATGCGGCCGGTGGCGCTGAAGAAGTTGGCCTCGGCATCGGCCAGGTTGACCTGCTCGGTGTAGAGGTTGTTGGCCGCCAGGGCCAGGCGGGCCTCTGACTGGTCGAGGTCGGCGGTGCTGCCGACGCCACGCTCGCTGCGCAGGCGAATCTGATCATGGATGCGCTGGTGCGCCTGCAGGTTGTTGGTCGCCAGCGAAACCATCTCGCGACGCTGGAGCACGTCCAGGAAGACTTCCACGCTGCGCAGCGCCAGGCGCTCGGAGGTGCCTTGGACGAAGTAGGCGCGCGAATTGGCGACGGCCTGGGTGCGCGCCACTTCGTTGGGTGTATTGAAGCCATCGAAGAGCATCTGCCGCAGGCGCAGCTCGGCGTTACGCGCATTCAAGGTTTCTGTGTTGTGATCGCCGAAGGCCCGGGTGCTCGGACTGTCGGTTTGTTCCCGGCCATAGCCGACCAGCATATCGACGGTGGGCAGGTAGCCGCCCTTGGCGACTTTGACCTCCTCGTCCGAGGCGAGGCGGTCGTTCATGCTGGCGTGCAGTTCCGGGTGATTGTCCAGCGTACTTTGAATCGCTTCGGACAGCGTCATGGCCTGGGCATGAGCGCAGGCCATGGCCAGCAAGATACTGCTACAGAGCGGTTTGAACGCGTGCATGGGGACAATCTCCTTGAGGGTAACGTCTATAATCTGTCAAAAAGACGACGTTTCTGTTCGATTTGCTGTTTCAACCTTGTAACAACAAAGCTAAGAACATCCTCAAGTGTAGCTAAGAAAAAAAAGACGTAAGTTTTATGAGAAAAAAATCTTGTACAGCCTATGAAAAGACGACCATGGTTTTTCTGTAGAACACTTGAGAATCGGGCGTCTCGCTAGTTTTTTTGTGTAACTAACCTAGATCATCAGCACTTTTGAGCATATGGAGCGAGGATCTTTGTGATGAATTAGGCCGGTGTGCCTGGAGTGTCATTTTTCTGTCGATTGGGAAGCTGGAATAAGTAAACACCGTTCGTTGTTACAGCCTTAGTTCGTGCATTCCTCGCTATTCGAAGGTCTTGCAGGCCTTTAGCAAACTGGCCGACTGCGGTCGGCAGCTGTAAGCGAGGAAATCAGTCATGGCTACTCTAATCGGTGTCGTCAGTCAGGTTATCGGCGAAGTATTCGCGGTGGCCGCGGATGGTTCGCGCCGACTGCTGACAGAAGGTGATCGGGTCTTCGTCGGCGAGCAGATCGTTACCGGTGCAGAGGGCGCCATTGCCATTGCCCTGGCCGCTGGCGGCGAGCTGACCCTGGGGCGCGACAGCAGCATGCTGCTGGACCCGCAGGCGCTGGCCGAGGCCCGAGATGCCGGCAACATCCGCCAGGCGCAGGACTTTGTGGCAGCCCCCAGCGACCAGCAGTTGACCGATGTCGAGCGCTTGCAGGCGGCCATCGAGGCCGGTGAAGACCCCACGCTAGCCGCTGAGGCGCCCGCCGCCGGGCCGGGAGCCGGAGGCGCGGGTGCCGATGGCGGCGGCGGCATCTCCTTCGTGCTGCTGTCTGAAACCGCAGGCCGGGTCGATCCGGAAATCGGCTTTCCCACAGAGGGGCTGGCTTTCGCGCCGCTCTTCCCGGATTTCGAACTGCTCAACCCGGCCGAGCCGGCGGCGCCGGATTTCATTCCAGCGGTCGAGGTTCTCTATCAGGACTTTCAGGGCCAGGTGGTGACCGGGCCGGGGCTGGTCGATGAGGCGGCGCTGGAGGGCGGCAGTAACGCGGCAAGCCCGGCGGAACAGACGTTTGGCCGGTTGCAGATTACCTCCCAGGATGGGGTCGCTGCGGTCGAGGTCCAGGACAAGAACGGCGTCTGGGTCGATGTTACCTCTGGCGGCACGGTAGAAGGGCTTTACGGCACTCTGGTGTTCGATGCGGACGGCAACTGGGTCTACACGCTCGATGGCAATGTCATGCATCCCAACGCTGGGGCTATTGGCGCGGATGATCAGCTCAGCGAGAGCTTCGGGGTGCGGGTTTTCGACTCGGATGGTGACGTGTCGCCGGTCAGCCTGATCAATATCTTGGTGAACGACGATGGGCCCACGGCCAACGATGACAGCCTGAGCCTGAATGATGGCAGCAGCGTCGCGGTCAGCGGCGATGTTCTGGCAAACGATAGGTCCGGTGCGGATGGCCCCGCAAGCTTTGTTGGCTGGAACGCCGTCGCAGCCACTTTCGGGACCTTTGACGACACCGGCAATGGCACTTTCAGCTACACCCTGGACACCAGCAATGCCCTGGTTAGGGCGCTGCGCGATGGTCAGAGCCTCACCGAGACCTTCACCTACACGATACGCGATGCCGATGGCGACACCGACAGCGCGACCCTGACCATCACCATCATTGGCAGTAACGACCAGCCGCAGATCGAAGTGAATCCTACCAGTGACAAAGTCTATGAAGCTGGACTTGCTAACGGATCGGACTCCACCAGCGACCGTGAGTTTGCCACCAATACCTTCAAACTGATCGATGCTGACGGTTTGGATGATCTGCAAAGCCTGACCATTAATGGCAAAACCGTTGCGATTGGCAGCTTGGTTGGCAAGGTCTTCAATGGCAACCACGGGACCTTGACCATCACTGCCTATGACAGCGTCACCGGCATTTTCAGCTATCAGTATGAGTTGACCAGCCCGACTACCGATGGGCCCGGTGCTGAAACCGATGTATTCACTTTGACGGTCTCCGATGGCAGCGCCACCTCGCTGCCGGCCAGCATCGTCATCGAGATCGTCGACGATCTACCCAATGCGGTGAACGACAGCAACAGCTTGGGTGAGGACAGCACGACGCCCATCACCGGCAACGTGCTGGACAACGACCGGCACCCGAACGGCCAGCCGGGTGCCGACACGCCAATCAGCTTCATCGGTTGGGATAGTACCGAGGCCCTTTACGGTTCCTTTGAAGACAGCGGCAATGGGACTTACAGCTATACCCTTAACACCAGCGACCCGCGGGTGCAGGGCCTGCGTGACGGCCAGAGCCTGACCGAGACCTTCACCTACACGATGCGGGATGCCGACGGCGATACCGCCAACGCGACCCTGACCATCACCATTATTGGCAGTAACGACCAGCCGCAGATCGAAGTGAATCCTAC
Organism: Pseudomonas sp.; assembly: GCA_041595475.1. Taxonomy (GTDB): domain Bacteria; phylum Pseudomonadota; class Gammaproteobacteria; order Pseudomonadales; family Pseudomonadaceae; genus Aquipseudomonas. Next base: position 12,040 of record JBFHKK010000033.1, read on the forward strand.
CAGTGACAAAGTCTATGAAGCTGGACTTGCTAACGGATCGGACTCCACCAGCGACCGTGAGTTTGCCACCAATACCTTCAAA
>JBFHKK010000034.1:0-12097 GCA_041595475.1 Pseudomonas sp.
GGGCCAGCGACGCGTTCCGCTCGGTGGACGCTGCCGCGGAGATCCGGCGCGTCGAGGCCATCGGCCCGCAGGTGGGCCGCGAGCTCACGGAGAAGGGCGCGACGGCCATGCTCATGACGCTCTTGTTCATCGGCATCTACGTCGTCATGCGCTTCCAGTGGAAGTTCGCCGTCGGCGCCATCGTCTCGCTGGTGCACGACGTGGTGGTCACCCTGGGGCTGCTCTCGTTCTTCCAGGTCTCCTTCGACCTGACGGTGCTGGCGGCGATCCTGGCGATCATCGGTTACTCGCTGAACGACACCATAGTAGTGTTCGATCGGGTGCGGGAGAACTTCCGCGTGCTGCGCAAGACCAGCCTGATCGACAACATCAACATCTCCACCACCCAGACCCTGCTGCGGACCATGGCGACCTCCTTGTCGACCTTGCTGGCAATTGGTGCGCTGCTGATGTTCGCCGGCGACAACCTGTTCGGCTTCGCCATCGCCCTGTTCATCGGTGTCATGGCGGGTACCTACTCCTCCATCTATATCGCCAACGTGGTATTGGTCTGGCTCGACCTGACGGTCGAGGATCTGATTCCGCCGGTGGTCACCGAAGAGGTCGACGAACTGCCCTGATCTGTGCGGGGCGTCGCACTTGTGGGCCGCGACTGGGCGCTGCTGGAACTTGTCGCGCGTCGCCCCGGTCGAAGTCGGCATGCACCCAGGTGTGCGTTCGAACGAGGCTAGGGAGTCCATGATGAACAAGTCGATGCTGGTGGGCGCCCTGTTGGGCGCCGCGGGCGTCACCGCTGGTGGCGCGGTGGCGACCTACAATCTGGTCAAGGAGCCGGCGTTCGCCGAGGTGATCGCGGTGAAGCCGGTCAAGGAAACCATCCGCACGCCGCGTGAAGTCTGCCAGGACGTGGCGGTGACCCGGCAGAAGCCGGTGCAGGATCAGCACAAGATCGCCGGCACGGCAATAGGTGCGGTAGTCGGTGGCCTGCTCGGCAACCAGGTCGGCAGCGGCAGCGGCAAGAAGATTGCCACCGTGGCCGGTGCAGTGGGCGGCGGCTATGCCGGCAACAAGGTGCAGGGCAGCATGCAGGCCAACGACACCTATACCACCAGCGAGCGTCGCTGCAGCACAGTGACCGATACCAGCGAGAAGCTGGTCGGCTACGACGTGAAGTACCAGATCGACGGCAAGATCGGCCAGGTGCGTATGGCGCGCGATCCCGGTCCGCAGATTCCGTTGAAGGATGGGCAGTTGCTGCTGGGCGATCTCGCCCAGTAGTACGCCAAACGAAAAAGCGCCCCGCGGGGCGCTTTTTCTATGCTCGCTAGAAAGCCGGCAGGCGGCCGGCTCGCCGGGCTGTCAGCGTTTCAGCGCCGGCGACAGGTGCGGCTGGATGGCGGTCAGCACGGCCTTGAAGCACTTGGTGTTGCCGGCCACGATCTGGCCCTTCTCGAGGAAGTCGTGGCCGCCGCTGAAGTCGCTGACCAGCCCGCCGGCTTCCTGGATCAGCAGGGCGCCGGCGGCCATGTCCCACTCGGACAGGCCGAACTCCCAGAAGGCATCGAAGCGGCCGGCGGCGACGTAGGCCAGGTCGAGGCTGGCGGCGCCGGCCCGGCGAATGCCGGCGGTCTGGCCGACCAGGCTGCGGAACATGCCGAGATAGCTTTCCAGGTTGTCCAGCTGGCTGTCGCGGAACGGAAAACCGGTGCCGAGCAGGGCGCCGTCCAGGCTCTTGCGCGAGCTGACGCGCAGGCGCCGGCCATTCAGGGCAGCGCCGCGACCGCGGCTGGCGGTGAACTCTTCCTGGCGCACCGGGTCGAGAATCACGGCGTGCTCCAGGCGGCCGCGATACTTGCAGGCCAGGCTGACGGCGAAATGCGGCACGCCGCGGATGAAGTTGGTGGTGCCGTCCAGTGGGTCGATGATCCACAGATAGTCGGCACCCTCGCCGCTGCCCTCGATCAGGCCACCTTCCTCGCCGAGAAAGCCGTGGGTGGGATAGGCCTTGCGCAGCGCCTGGATGATCAATTGCTCGGCGGAGCGGTCGATTTCGCTGACATACTCCTTGGCCTCCTTTTCGTCGACCGAGATGACGTCCAAGCGTTCGATCGAGCGGAAGATCATTTCACCGGCGCTACGGGCTGCGCGCAGGGCGATGTTCAGCATGGGCTGCATGGAGGTTCACCTGGGTCGTTAAAGAAAGCCGGCCATACTAGCAGAAAACCCGAGGGGATGAAGCGCCGCCGTCATCGCGCGTGGCATTAGCCGGGGGGGTTCTGTAAGATTTCAGCCCCTTTCCCGAGTTCGAGCGAGTGCAGGTCTTGCTAGACAATATTCGAGTGGTACTGGTCAATACCAGCCACCCCGGCAACATCGGCGGCGCGGCGCGGGCCATGAAGAACATGGGGCTGTCGCGGCTGGTGCTGGTCGATCCGCTGGACTTTCCCAGTGGCGAAGCGGTGGCGCGGGCGTCGGGGGCCACCGACATCCTCGATTCGGCCCAGGTGGTCGCGACGCTCGAAGAGGCGTTGGTCGGCTGTAGCCTGGTGCTGGGTACCAGCGCCCGCGATCGGCGAATCCCCTGGCCGCTGCTGGATGCGCGCGAGTGCGGCGCGACCGTTTGCGAGGGGGCGGCTTCGGGCGCCGAGGTGGCACTGGTCTTCGGACGAGAGCATTCGGGGCTGACCAACGAAGAGCTGCAGCGCTGCCAATTCCACGTCAACATCCCCTCGGAGCCGACCTTCAGTTCGCTCAATCTGGCTGCCGCCGTCCAGGTGCTGGCCTATGAGGTGCGCATGGCCTGGTTGGCGGCGCAGAATCGGCCAAGCAAGACGGTCAAGCTGGAAACCACGGCCATACTCAGCGAACAGCCGGCGACGGCCGACGAGCTCGAGTCCTTCTATACGCACCTGGAGCAGGTTCTTGTGCAGATCGGCTTCCTCGATCCGGCCAAGCCGCGACACCTGATGAGCCGCTTGCGTCGGCTGTTCGGGCGCAGTGGCGTCAGCAAACTGGAAATGAACATCCTGCGCGGCATCCTCACGGAAACCAACAAGGCGTTGCGCGGCGACCAGCACCATCAGGGGAAGAGCGATGTTTGAACGCATGCGAGAGGACATTCAAGGTGTGTTCCACCGCGATCCGGCGGCGCGCAATGCCCTCGAGGTGGTCACCTGCTATCCCGGCCTGCATGCGGTCTGGTTGCATCGCCTGGCGCATGCGTTGTGGGGGGCGGGCTGGAAATGGTTGGCGCGGGTGGTGTCGAACTTCGGCCGCTGGATGACCGGCATCGAGATCCATCCGGGCGCCAAGATCGGTCGGCGCTTCTTCATCGATCATGGCATGGGCGTGGTCATCGGCGAGACGGCGGAGATCGGCAACGACGTCACTCTCTATCAGGGGGTGACGCTGGGCGGCACCAGCTGGAACAAGGGCAAGCGTCACCCGACTCTGGAAGATGGCGTGGTGGTCGGGGCCGGGGCCAAGGTGCTGGGGCCCTTTACCGTCGGCGCCGGGGCCAAGATCGGTTCCAATGCCGTGGTGACCAAGGCGGTTCCGGCCGGCGCAACGGCGGTCGGCATTCCCGGGCGGATCATCGTCAAGGTCGACGACGAGCAGGAGGCCAAGCGTCAGGCGATGGCGGAAAAGCTCGGCTTCGATGCCTACGGTGTCGGTCAGGACATGCCTGACCCGGTGGCGCGGGCCATCGGTCAGTTGCTCGATCATCTGCAGGCGGTCGATGGTCGGCTCGAAGGCATGTGCAGCGCGCTGACTGCGCTGGGCAGCGACTACAGCGCCAAGGAGCTGCCGGCGCTGCGTGACGAGGACTTCGTCGGGGTATGCAAGGAGCGCGGCAACCACAAGCCCACCGCTTGATGCGTGGAGGTCGTTGCTTTGCTATCATTCGCGCCCGTGGCCGGCTAAACCCGAGTGAAAGCATAGGTCTTATACTTGACTTAAATGCTCGGGAATTACATACTCGCGCCACACAGTGATCCCGTGGTAACCCTCCATGCGACTGACCACCAAAGGCCGCTATGCCGTCACGGCCATGCTCGATCTGGCGCTGCACGCGCAGCAGGGGCCGGTCTCCCTCGCCGACATTTCCGAGCGCCAGGGCATCTCCCTTTCCTATCTGGAGCAACTCTTCGCCAAATTGCGGCGGGGCAGCCTGGTATCCAGCGTGAGGGGGCCGGGGGGCGGCTACCAGCTGGCCCGCGACATGAAGCGGATCCAGGTGGCCCAGGTAATAGATGCGGTCAACGAGTCGGTCGACGCCACCCGCTGCCAGGGAGAGGGTGATTGCCACGCCGGCGATACCTGCCTGACCCACCACCTGTGGTGCGACCTCAGCCAGCAGATCCACGAGTTCCTCAACGGCATCAGCCTGGCCGACCTGGTAACCCGCCGCGAAGTGCAGGAAGTGGCGCGGCGGCAGGATCAGCGTCGCTGCAGCAGTGGTGCCATGCCGCATTTGGACAAGATACACGCGTCTACCGTCGATTGAATGCAGGGGCTCCGGCCGGACTGGCCAGGGACCTGATAGGAGAGAGTCAATGAAATTGCCGATTTACCTCGATTATTCCGCCACCACGCCGGTCGACCCGCGTGTCGCCCAGAAGATGAGCGACTGCCTGCTGGTGGACGGCAACTTCGGTAATCCGGCCTCGCGCTCTCACGTATTCGGCTGGAAGGCCGAGGAAGCGGTGGAAAATGCCCGCCGCCAGGTCGCCGAGCTGGTCAACGCCGACCCGCGTGAAATCGTCTGGACCTCCGGCGCGACCGAATCGGACAATCTGGCGATCAAGGGCGTGGCGCACTTCTACAGCAGCAAGGGCAAGCACCTGGTTACCTCCAAGATCGAACACAAGGCGGTGCTCGATACCATGCGCCAACTCGAGCGCGAAGGCTTCGAGGTTACCTACATCGAGCCGGGCGAGGATGGTCTGATCACCCCCGCCCAGGTCGAGGCGGCGCTGCGCGATGACACCATTCTGGTGTCGATCATGCATGTCAACAACGAGATCGGCACCGTCAACGATATCGCCGCCATCGGCGAGCTGACCCGCTCGCGCGGCATCCTCTTCCATGTCGATGCGGCGCAGTCGACCGGCAAGGTCGAGATCGACCTGGACAAGCTGAAGGTCGATCTGATGTCCTTCTCGGCGCACAAGACCTATGGCCCCAAGGGTGTCGGCGCCCTGTACGTGCGGCGCAAGCCGCGGGTGCGCCTGGAGGCCCAGACCCACGGCGGTGGTCATGAGCGTGGCATGCGTTCAGGGACCCTGGCGACCCACCAGATCGTCGGCATGGGCGAGGCCTTTCGCATCGCCAAGGCCGAGATGGCTCAGGAGAACGAGCGTATCCGCGCCTTGCGCGACCGCTTCATGGCCCAGGTCGATGGTCTGGAGGAGCTCTACGTCAATGGCAGCATGACGGCGCGGGTGCCGCACAACCTCAATCTCAGCTTCAACTACGTCGAAGGCGAGTCGCTGATCATGGCGCTCAAGGATCTGGCGGTGTCTTCGGGCTCGGCCTGCACCTCGGCCTCGCTCGAGCCTTCCTATGTGCTGCGCGCCCTGGGGCGCAACGACGAGCTGGCGCACAGTTCGATCCGCTTCTCCTTTGGCCGCTTCACCACCGAGGAAGACGTCGACTACGCCGCGCAGAAGGTCTGCGAGGCGGTCAACAAGCTGCGCGAGCTGTCGCCCCTGTGGGACATGTACAAAGACGGTGTCGATCTGTCCAAGATCGAATGGGCAGCCCACTAACCAATTGCTGAAGTTCGGCACCTGATCAACGAGGAATACCAGCATGGCATACAGCGAAAAGGTCATCGACCACTACGAAAACCCGCGCAATGTCGGCAAATTGAACGCCGAGGATCCTGACGTCGGCACCGGCATGGTCGGCGCGCCGGCCTGCGGCGATGTGATGCGCCTGCAGATCAAGGTCAACGAGCAGGGCGTGATCGAAGACGCCAAGTTCAAGACCTACGGCTGCGGCTCGGCCATCGCCTCCAGCTCCCTGGCCACCGAGTGGATGAAGGGCAAGACGCTGGATGAAGCCGAAACCATCAAGAACACCCAGCTGGCCGAGGAACTGGCGCTGCCGCCGGTGAAGATTCACTGCTCGGTGCTCGCCGAGGACGCCATCAAGGCGGCCGTGCGCGACTACAAGCAGAAGAAAGGCTTGCTCTGAAGGAGGACTGTCGATGGCGATCAGCATGACCGAAGCAGCCGCACAACATGTTCAGCGCTCCCTCGCCGGGCGCGGCAAGGGCGAGGGTATCCGCCTGGGGGTGCGCACCACCGGCTGCTCCGGCCTGGCCTATGTACTGGAGTTCGTCGACGAGCTGGCCGGTGAGGATCAGGTGTTCGAGAGCCACGGGGTCAAGGTGATCATAGATCCGAAGAGCCTGGTGTATCTCGATGGCACCGAGCTCGACTTCGTCAAGGAAGGCCTGAACGAGGGCTTCAAGTTCAATAATCCCAATGTTCGCGGTGAGTGCGGCTGCGGCGAAAGCTTCAACGTCTGAGGCGCTTGTGGGACGACCCTGTCATTTTGCCCTGTTCGATCTGCAGCCAAGTTTTCGCCTGGATCTGGACGATCTGGCCGTGCGCTACCGCGAGCTGGCGCGCACCGTCCACCCCGATCGCTTCGCCGACGCTCCTGAGCGCGAGCAGCGTGAGGCGCTGGAGCAATCGGCCAATCTGAACGAGGCCTACCAGGTGCTGCGCCATGCGCCGCAGCGGGCGCGCTACCTGTTGACCCTGTCCGGAGCCGAGCTGCCGCTGGAAGTGACGGTGCAGGATCCGGACTTCCTGCTGCAGCAGATGCACTGGCGCGAGGAGCTCGAAGAATTGCAGGACAGCGCCGATCTGGCTGGGGTTGCGGCCTTCAAGGTGCGCCTGAAACGCGCTCAGGACGAGCTCAATGAAGCCTTCGCGATGTGCTGGAATCAGCCGGCACGCCGTGAGGAGGCCGAGCGGCTGATGCGCCGCATGCAGTTTCTCGACAAGTTGTCCCATGAGGTTCGCCAGCTGGAAGAGCGCCTCGACGATTAACGCGCGCATCGAGCCTTCGATTCGCCTGATTCAGACAAGCATTGATTAGCCATGGCCCTACTGCAGATCGCCGAGCCCGGACAGAGTCCTCAGCCACACCAGCGTCGGCTGGCGGTGGGGATTGACCTGGGCACCACCAATTCGCTGGTCGCTGCCCTGCGCAGCGGCCTCGCCGAGCCCCTGCCGGATGCCGCGGGGCGGGTGATACTGCCCTCCGCCGTGCGCTACCACGCCGATCGGGTCGAGGTCGGCGAGGGCGCCAAGGCGGCCGCCGCGGAGGATCCCTTCAATACCGTGGTGTCGGTCAAGCGCCTGATGGGGCGCGGGCTGAAGGACGTCAAGCAGCTCGGCGAGCAGCTGCCCTACCGCTTCGCCGCCGGGCAGTCGCACATGCCCTTTATCGAAACCCTGCAGGGGCCCAAGAGCCCGGTCGAGGTGTCGGCCGATATTCTCAAGGTGCTGCGCCAGCGCGCCGAAGAGGCCTTGGGCGGCGAGTTGGTCGGTGCGGTGATCACGGTGCCGGCCTATTTCGACGAGGCCCAGCGCCAGGCCACCAAGGACGCCGCGCGCCTGGCTGGCTTGAGTGTCCTGCGCCTGCTCAATGAGCCGACCGCGGCCGCCGTGGCCTACGGGCTGGACAAGCAGGCGGAAGGCCTGGTGGCGATCTACGACCTGGGTGGCGGTACCTTCGACATTTCCATCCTGCGCCTGAGCAAGGGCGTGTTCGAGGTTTTGGCCACCGGCGGCGACAGCGCCCTGGGGGGCGACGACTTCGACCATGCGCTGGCCGGCTGGATAGTAGAGCAGGCCGGTCTGTCGACCGATCTGGATCCGGCCAGTCAGCGCCACCTGCTGCAGGTCGCCTGCGCCGCCAAGGAGGCCCTGACCACGGGCGAGCGGGTCGAGTTGAGTTACGGCGACTGGTCGGCCGAGTTCTCGCGCAGTCAGTTCGAGGCCTTGATCGAGCCCTTGCTGGCCAAGAGTCTCAAGGCCTGCCGGCGCGCGGTGCGTGACGCCGGCGTCGAACTGGAGGAGATCGGTGCGGTGGTCATGGTCGGTGGCTCGACCCGGGTGCCGCGGGTGCGCCAGGCGGTGGGCGAGCTCTTCGGCCGCGAGCCGCTCACCGATATCGACCCGGATCAGGTGGTCGCCATAGGTGCGGCGATCCAGGCCGATACCCTGGCCGGCAACAAGCGCGGCGAGGGTGAGGAGCTGCTGCTGCTCGACGTCATCCCGCTGTCGCTGGGGCTGGAGACCATGGGTGGGCTGATGGAGAAGCTGATTCCGCGCAACACCACCATTCCGGTGGCGCGGGCGCAGGAGTTCACCACCTACAAGGACGGCCAGACGGCCATGATGATTCACGTGCTGCAGGGCGAGCGCGAGCTGATCGCCGACTGTCGCTCCCTGGCGCGCTTCGAACTGCGCGGTATTCCGCCGATGGTGGCCGGGGCGGCGAAGATTCGCGTGACCTTCCAGGTCGATGCCGACGGCCTGCTCAGCGTGGCGGCGCGCGAGCTGTCCTCGGGAGTCGAGTCGAGCATTCAGGTCAAGCCGTCCTACGGCCTGACCGACGGCGAGATCGCGCGCATGCTGCAGGATTCCTTCCAGCACGCCGGCGACGACAAGGCGGCGCGGGCGTTGCGCGAGTTGCAGGTCGACGCCCGGCGCTTGCTCGAGGCGGTGCAGGCAGCCCTGGAGGCCGACGGCGAGCGCCTGCTGAGTGCCGAGGAACGGCTGGCCATAGAGGCGCAGATGGAGCAGTTGCGCGAACGGATGGAGGGCGCCGACGGCCTGGCCATCGAACAACAGACCAAGCGCCTGTCCCAGCTGACCGACGCCTTCGCCGCGCGGCGCCTGGATGCCACGGTCAAGGCCGCGCTGGCCGGCCGTAGTCTTAACGAGATCGAGGAGTAAGCATGCCGCAGCTGATTTTTCTGCCCCATGCCGAGCACTGCCCCGAGGGTGCGGTGATCGAGGTGGAGTCGGGCGAGACGGTGCTCAATGCCGCGCTGGCCCATGGTATCGACATCGAGCATGCCTGCGAGAAATCCTGCGCCTGCACCACCTGTCACGTGGTGATTCGCGAGGGTTTCGAGTCGCTGGAGCCGTCCGACGAGTTGGAGGACGACATGCTCGACAAGGCCTGGGGCCTGGAGCCCAATTCCCGGTTGTCCTGTCAGGCGGTAGTCGCCGATCGCGATCTGGTCGTGGAGATTCCCAAATACACCATCAATCAGGTGTCCGAAGGGCACTGACTGGCGAAATCAAGGAGTCGCACATGAGCTTGAAATGGACCGATGTGCTGGATATCGCCATCGAGCTGGCGGAGGCCAAGCCTGAAGTCGATCCGCGCTATGTGAATTTCGTCGACCTGCATCGCTGGGTGCTGCAGTTGCCGGATTTCGCCGACGACCCGCAGCGCGGCGGCGAAAAGGTGCTGGAGGCCATCCAGGCCGCCTGGATCGAAGAGCTCGACTGAGCCGCGCGCCGCTGTGGCGCGACCCTACGCTTTTGCCGGTAACCCGCGTATAATCCGCGGGTTAAATTTTTCGCTTTAATCCTTGTTTCTGGAGTGTTCCATGGCTGTTCAACGTACCTTTTCCATCATCAAGCCCGACGCCGTTGCCAAGAACGTCATTGGTGAGATCACCACTCGTTTCGAAAAGGCCGGCCTGCGTGTCGTCGCTTCGAAGATGGTTCAGCTGTCCGAGCGCGAAGCCGCCGGCTTCTACGCCGAGCACAGCGAGCGCGGCTTCTTCAAGGATCTGGTCGCCTTCATGACCTCGGGTCCGGTCATCGTCCAGGTTCTGGAAGGTGAAGACGCCATCGCCAAGAATCGCGAGCTGATGGGCGCGACCAACCCGAAAGAAGCCGCCGCCGGTACCATTCGCGCCGATTTCGCCGTGTCCATCGACGAGAACGCCGTGCACGGTTCCGATTCGGAAGCCTCGGCTGCGCGCGAAATCGCCTATTTCTTCGCGGCCACCGAAGTCTGCGCGCGCATTCGCTAAGGCGAAGCTTGCGAGGGTGAAGCCATGACCGATGCCACCGGCAAGATCAACCTGCTGGGCCTGACCCAGCCGGAAATGGAGCAGTTCTTCGAGAAGATCGGGGAAAAGCGCTTCCGTGCCGGTCAGGTGATGAAGTGGATTCACCACTTTGGCGTCGATGATTTCGACGCCATGAGCAATGTCGGCAAGGCCTTGCGCGAGAAGCTCAAGGCCTGTGCCGAGATCCGCGGGCCGGAAGTGGTCAGCGAAGATATCTCCAGCGACGGCACGCGCAAGTGGGTGGTGCGGGTGGCGTCGGGCAGTTGTGTCGAGACCGTGTACATTCCCCAGGGCGGACGCGGCACCCTGTGCGTATCCTCCCAGGCCGGCTGTGCCCTGGACTGCAGCTTCTGCTCCACCGGCAAGCAGGGTTTCAACAGCGATCTTTCCGCCGCCGAGGTGATCGGTCAGGTGTGGATCGCCAACAAGTCCTTCGGCAGCGTGCCGGCGAAGATAGACCGCGCCATCACCAACGTGGTGATGATGGGCATGGGCGAGCCGCTGCTGAATTTCGACAACGTGGTCGCCGCCATGAAGATCATGATGGACGACCTCGGCTATGGCATCTCCAAGCGCAAGGTGACCCTGTCCACCTCGGGCGTGGCGCCGATGATCGACAAGCTCGGCGAGGTCATAGACGTGTCGCTGGCGCTGTCGCTGCACGCGCCCAACGACGAGTTGCGCAATCAGCTGGTACCGATCAACAAGAAGTACCCCCTGGACATGCTGCTGGCCGCCTGCAAGCGCTATGTTTCGCGCCTGGGCGAGAAGCGCGTGCTGACCATCGAGTACACCCTGCTCAAGGATGTCAACGACACCCCGGCGCACGCCGAGCAGATGATCGCCTTGCTCGCCGAGGTGCCTTGCAAGATCAACTTGATCCCCTTCAACCCCTTTCCCCATTCGGGCTACGAGCGGCCGAGCAACAATGCCATCCGCCGTTTCCAGGATCTGCTGCACAAGGCCGGGCACAATGTCACAGTGCGCACCACCCGCGGCGAGGATATAGACGCGGCGTGCGGGCAACTGGTCGGCCAGGTCATGGACCGTACCCGGCGCAGCGAACGCTACATTGCCGTGCGTCAACTGGGCAGCGATGCCGACTCGCCGCAAACTGCGGCCAATCGAACCTGAAGGGACCCGCCTACTATGACGTTGCGCATCGTGCTTCCCATGCTGATTGCCAGTCTGCTGGCCGCTTGTGTATCGAGCGGCGATGTCGACCCCTTGAGAACCGAAAAGGGACGCGAGGAGGCGCACGACGCCTATGTCCAGTTGGGGCTCGGCTATCTGCAGCAGGGCTCGAGCGAGCGCGCCAAGGTGCCCTTGAAGAAGGCCCTGGCGATCGATGCGGGCAGCGCCGATGCCCACGCCGCCCTGGCCCTGGTGTTCCAGACCGAAATGGAGCCCAAGCTGGCCGACGATCACTATCGCAAGGCACTGGCGCGGCGCGGCAACGATGCCCGCCTGCTGAACAACTTCGGCAGCTTTCTGTTCGAGCAGGGGCGTTACCAGGAGGCCCTGGAGCAGTTCCAGAAGGCGGCTCAGGACACCCTCTACCCCGAGCGCTCGCGGGTGTTCGAGAACCTCGGCATGACAGCCCTACAGCTCAAGCAACGCGAGCAGGCCAAGGGCTTTTTCGAGCGTTCGCTGCGTCTGAATCAGCGCCAGCCACGGGCACTGCTGGAGCTGGCGATACTCTCGTTCGAGGACAAGGAGTACGTCCCCGCGCGAAGCTATTACGAGGCTTTTAGCAACCTCTCCGAGCACACGGCGCGCAGCCTCTTGCTGGGTGTGCGTCTGGCCAGAATTTTCGATGACCGCGATGCCGCCGCCAGCTTGGGCTTGCAGCTCAGGCGCCTCTATCCGGCGACCGCAGAGTATCAGCAATACCTTTCGGAGCAGCGATGAGCGCGGCGCACCCTGAAATCGGCGCGCCGCGGCGCGTAAATCCCGGCGAAACCCTGCGCCAGGCAC
>JBFHKK010000035.1:0-12058 GCA_041595475.1 Pseudomonas sp.
CCGCGGACTGCTGGTGTTTGTGCGGTCCGCGTTCGGTGCGGGTGCGCTCGCACTGCTCACACCGTGTGTGTTTCCCATGATTCCCGTGACGGTGGCGTTTTTTCTGAAGCAGTCGGAGAAGAAACACGGCAACGCGATTGTGCTGGCTTTCGTTTACAGCGCCGCGATCGTGATGTCATTTACGTTTCTGGGAGTGTTTGTAGCTGCCGTCTTCGGATCGCAGGCTCTGACCGATGCCGCCAACAACCCCTGGCGCTTCTGGCCTGCATTGGTGGTTTTCGCCGCTGCCGCCCTGTTCCTCCTCTGGGAAGAGCACGAGGCCGATCTGCTCGGTGCCCTGCCCTACCTGATCCTGCTGCTCTGCCCGCTGATGCATCTGTTTATGCACCGCGGCCATGACAGGCACGACGATCACCGGCACTAAGCCAGGAGGCACCAGCAAATGAAGCGAATGCCAGCCTTGAACCCACAGCCATTCGGCGCTGCCACCGCCACGCCTGCTCAACAGGAGCCCAGGCCATGAATGCGATCGAATCGATCGGCAGTCGCCAGACTGCGATATTGATAGTACCCGGCATGGGCAGCGACCACTGCGCCGGCCTGGTCAGCCAGTCGCTCAAGCGCCTGCCCGGCATCGCCGAACTGAGCACCAGCATTGCCAGCCACAAGGTGCGCATCGAATTCGATGCCGAGCAGACCAGCCTTGCCGCCCTCAAGCAGGCCGTGGAACAGGCCGGCTACCAGGTGGCCAAGGCGGTGCTGGCCAACACTGCTGGCGAACCCACAGGGGCCGAAGAGGAGGAGCAGTACCTGCGCGACGCCTGGCGGCGCATGTGGATAGCCGGTGTACCGGCAACCCTGATCATGCTGCTGATGGCTCTGCCCATGGCCGGCGTAGCGGTGCCCGGTTACCTGACCATGGTGGTGGTGCTCGCCGCCATCCCGGTGTTTATCGCCGGGGCCAGCACCCATGTGTCGGCCTGGAAAGCGCTGCGCAACCGCACCGCCAACATGGATGTGCTGATCAGCCTGGGCAGCCTGCCGCCCTACTTTATCGGCCTGGTGGGGTTCATCTACCCCATGACCTCCTTCGTCGAGATGGCCGCCACCATCACCAGCTTCCACCTGATCGGCCGCTATCTGGAGGCCCGCGCCAAGGGCCGCGCCTCCCAGGCGATTCGCAAGATGCTGGAACTGGGGGCCAAGAGCGCGCTGCTGCTGCGCGAGGGTGTCGAGGTGCAGGTGCCGATCGAGGCCGTGGTGGTCGGCGACCTGATGCTGGTGCGCCCCGGCGAAAAGATCCCCAGCGACGGCGAAGTGGTCGAGGGCCACAGCCATATCGACGAATCCCTGGCCACCGGCGAATCGCTGCCGAAGGAGAAAGGCCCGGGCGATGCGGTGATAGGCGCGACCCTGAACAAGGAAGGCCTGCTGACCGTGCGCGCCACCAAGGTCGGCCAGGACACCTTCCTCGCCCAGGTGATCGACCTGGTCGAGCACGCGCAGAGTTCCAAGGTGCCAATCCAAGAGTTCGCCGACCGCGTGACCGGGCGCTTCGTGCCCCTGGTGCTGCTGATCAGCCTGGCCAGCCTGGTGGTCTGGCTGCTGTGGGGCGAGGCGCTGCGCGGCATTCTGCTGTGGGGCGCGACCTGGCTGCCCTGGGTCAACCCCGAGCTGTCGCCGGGGCTGGTGGGGCTGCTGTCGGCAGTCGCAGTGCTGGTGATCGCCTGCCCCTGCGCCCTCGGCCTGGCCACCCCGACCGCGCTGATGGTGGGGGCTGGCCGCGGTGCCGAGCGCGGCATTCTCTACCGCTCCGGTACGGCCATTCAGATGTTCAAGGACATCAAGGTGATGGTGCTGGACAAGACCGGCACCCTGACCCTGGGCAAGCCGGTGGTCACCGATTGCCTGCCCGGCGCCGGTATCGACGAGCATCAGCTGCTGCGCCTGGCCACCAGCGTCGAGTACGGCTCCGAGCACCCGATTGCCCAGGCCATGGTCGAGCGCGCCAGGGAACTCGGCCTGGAGCTGGGTACCCTGAGCGAGTTCCAGGCACTCAACGGCCTGGGGGTGCAGGGCCAGGTGGACGGCCAGTTGATTCGCGTCGGCAATGCGCGCTGGATGCAGGAGTGCCAGGTGGACATCACGCCCCTGGCCAGCCAGCTGGAAGCCCTGGAGAACCAGGGCAAGACCGCCCTCTATGTGGCCCGCGCCGAGCACTTGATCGGCGTGGTGGCGGTGGCCGACAGCCTCAAGGAGGACGCCCAGGCCGCCATCGCCGAACTGCGCGCCCTGGGCATCCACACCGTGATGCTGACCGGCGACAACCCGCGTGCTGCCGCCCATATCGCCGCCCAGGTGGGCATCGACAGCGTGCACGCGGGTGTCCTGCCCAGCGGCAAGGTCGAGGTGATTCGCCAGTTGCAGGCCGAATACGGCCAGTGGGTGGCGATGGTCGGCGATGGCATCAACGACGCCCCGGCACTGAAACAGGCCAATGTCGGCATCGCCATCGGCAGCGGCGCCGATGTGGCCATGGAAGCCGCCGACGTGATCCTGATCGGTGGCCGCCTGGGCGGCCTGGTGGAAGCGGCGCAACTGTCACGCCTGACCTTCCGCAAGATCGTCGAGAACCTGATCTGGGCCTCGGCCTACAACGTCGCCGCCATCCCCATCGCCGCCGCCGGCCTGCTCCACCCCATGATCGGCGTGATCGCCATGACCGCCAGTTCGCTGTCGGTGATCGCCAATTCCCTACTGCTCAAGCGAGCCCCCTTGAGCGCCCTACGCAAGACTCAATGACAACCAGGCAGGAGAACCACCATGAGCACTTTCACCTACAAATCGCTGACCGGCCTCGCCCTGGCCGGCGCACTGCTGGCCGCCCCGGCCTTCGCCGAAGAAGCCCACCACCCCGAGCAGTCGGCCCAGACCGAGCAAAGCGCACCCAGCGGCCAGGGCATGGGGCAAGGCATGGGTATGGGTATGGGGCAAGGTATGGGGCAAGGCATGGGCATGATGGACATGTCCAAGATGCAGGAAATGATGGAGCAGATGCACAAGACCACCAACCCCCAGGAGCGCCAGAAGATCCGCAGCGAGCACCACCAGGCCTTGCGCTCGCAGATGGGGATGATGAACCAGCGGATGCAGCAGAGTCAGTGCCCGATGGCCAAGGACGCGGCCACGCAACAGCAATGCCTGGGGGAAATGCACCAGAACATGCAGAACATGCTGCAGATGATGGAGCAGATGCTGGAAAACCAGTCGGGGCAGAACGGCCAGTAGCGCACGGCCGGCCCCGTCGTGGCGCAGCGGCAGCCTGACAGTGCAACCGGTTCAGGGCTTTGGCAAAGCCCGTTACAAGTGCCCGCTTGCCCGATGTGACCAACAGTCATAGGATGACCGCCAGTCACACACCTGCCGGTCCCCCCATGCGCTACCAAGATCAACTGTTCCAACAGCGCCAAGCCGCCATCCTCGCCGCCGCCCGCCAGCTGTTTCGCGAGTGCCCCTGGGACAGGGTGACCATCGCCGAGCTGGCGACCAGCGCCGGCATCGGCAAGGGCACGGTGTACAAGCACTTTCCCAGCAAGGAGGCGCTTTACGCCCGCCTGGTGCTGGACCAGTCGCGGGAGAACCTCGAGCAGCTGCGCCAGCTGCATGCCGCGCAACCGGGGCCGCAGTCCATGCACCGGGTGATCCGCCGGGCCTTCGAGCAGATGCTCGCCGACCCGGTACTGGCCCAGCTGTGCCAGTTGTGCGATCGCCCGGCTTTCCAGGAACGCCTGGATGCGCCCTACCGCGAGCAGTTCCTGGCCCTGGAGCACGACTATCTGCTGTTCTTCGGCCAGCTGCTGCAGGACAACCTGGGCCCGCAGCAGCGCCTCACGCCCAGCGACTGCCAGTACCTGCTCTGGGGCGTCGAGGCGACCTTCAACGGCGTCATGGCGCGCATCGCCTCCGGCGGTTTCAGCCACTGGGCCGAACCCATCGAACTGCATGACTACCTCGAGCGCGTCACCGACTTCATCATCGCCGGCCTCAAGGGTCAGGCCATCGCCCTTCATTCAAGCCCCGCCACCACGAGTAAGCACCCATGCTGAGCCTGATTTCCAAACGCCCCTGGCTGATCGCCGTCGCCATCAGCGTCGCATTGCTGCTGTGGTTGCTCAGTGGCACGGTATTTCAGGCCCGGGAAGAGGCCGGCAGCGACCAGCCGCCGGCCGAGAAGGGCCTGGCCAGGGTCGAAGTCGAGTGGCTGGAGGCCGAGCCCATGCAGCGCCGGCAGGTGGTCCAGGGTCAGATCGAGGCCTGGCGCCGGGTCGAACTGCGCGCCCAGGTCAGCGCCAGCGTGACCCGGCTGGACCGCGACAAGGGCGACCGGGTGGCCCAGGGCCAGCGCCTGCTCAGCCTGTCGACGGACAATCGCCCGGCCCAGGTGGCCCGCGGCGAGGCCGAGGTGCGCCAGCGCGAGAGCGACGTCAAGGCCGCCGAGCGCCTGCGCGAGCGCAGCCTGATCTCGGCCAATGAGCTGCTGCGCCTGCAGAGCGAGCTGGCCAAGGCCCGCGCCGAGCTGGACGGCGCCCGCCTGCAGCTGGGCCACACCCAGATCAGCGCGCCCTTCGCCGGCATCTACGACCAGCGCCAGGTCGAGCTGGGCGGCTTCGTCCAGCCCGGCCAGAGCCTGCTGACCCTGGTCGACATCGACCAGCTGCGGGTCAGCGCGCAGATCGCCCAGCAGCAGGTCGGCCAGTTGCGCCTCGGCCAGGCGGTGCGCGTCGAACTGCTCGACGGCCGTGAGCTGAACGGCGAGCTGCACTTCATCGCCGCCGCCGCCGATCCCGGCTCGCGCAGTTTCCGCATCGAGGTCAAGGTGCCCAACCCCGAGGGCCTGCGCCTGGCCGGCGCCAGTGCGACCCTGCACATCGACACCGGCGAGGCCCTGGCCCATCGCCTCTCGCCGGCCCTGCTCAGTCTGGATTCGAGCGGCCGCCAGGGCGTCAAGTGGGTCAACGAGCAGCAACGGGTGGAGTTCACCGCGGTCGAGCTGCTCAGCGTCGACAACCAGGGCGCCTGGGTCGGCGGCCTGCCGCCGCGGGTGGCGCTGATCACCCTCGGCCAGGGCTTCGTCCAGCCCGGCCAGCAGGTCGAGGCGCAAACCCGGGGAGACAGCTGAGATGCATAGCCTGATCGCCGCGGCGCTCGATCGCAGCCGCACCAGCCTGCTGCTGCTGCTGTTTCTGATACTCGGCGGCCTGGCCGCCTACGTGGCCATTCCCAAGGAGGCCAACCCGGATGTCAGCATCCCCATCATCTACGTCTCGGTGGGCCTGGAAGGCATAGCCCCGGAAGACGCCGAACGCCTGCTGGCCCGCCCCCTGGAACAGGAGCTGCGCAGCCTGGAGGGGGTCAAGGAAATGCGTTCGATGGCCAGCGAAGGCCACGCCTCCGTGACCCTGGAGTTCGACGCCGGCTTCAATGCCAAGCAGGCCCTGGCCGACGTGCGCGAAAAGGTCGACACGGCCAGGAGCAAGCTGCCGTCGGAGGCCGACGAGCCCACGGTCAACGAGGTCAACGTGGCGCTCTTTCCGGTGCTCTCGATCGGCCTCTCCGGGCCCCTGGCCGAGAGCGAGCTGGTCTATGTGGCGCGGCGCCTGAAGGACAACATCGAGGGCATCGCCGAGGTGCTCTCGGTGAAGATCGGCGGCGACCGCGAGGACCTGCTGGAGATAGTCGTCGATCCCCAGGTGCTCGACAGCTACGGCATCGATTACAACGAGTTGTTCAACCTGGTCTCGCGCAACAACCGTCTGGTCGCCGCCGGCAGCCTGGACACCGGCGCCGGGCGCCTGAGCATGAAGGTGCCCGGGGTGATCGAGAACCTCGAGGACGTGCTGTCGATGCCGATCAAGGTGGTGGCCGGCAGCGTGGTGACCTTCGGCGATGTGGCCACCATTCACCGCACCTTCAAGGACCCCACCGGCTACGCGCGGATCAACGGCCAGCCGGCCATCGTCCTGGAAGTATCCAAGCGCAGCGGCGCCAACATCATCAAGACCATCGAGCAGGTCAAGGCCCTGGTCGAGCAGGCCCGGCCGCTGCTGCCCGAGGCCCTGGAAGTCAGCTACATCATGGACCAGTCCCAGGAAATCGAGTCCATGCTCGGCGACCTGCTGAACAACGTGATGACCGCCATCGTCCTGGTGCTGATCCTGGTGGTGGCGAGCATGGGCCTGCGCTCGGCGCTGCTGGTCGGCCTGACCATTCCCGGCGCCTTCCTCACCGGCATCCTGCTGATCTGGACCCTGGGCTTCACCCTCAACATCGTGGTGCTGTTCAGCCTGATCCTGGTGGCCGGCATGCTGGTGGACGGCGCCATCGTCGTCTCCGAGCTGGCCGACCGCTACCTGCACCAGGGCCAGACCCCTCGCCAGGCCTGGGCCAATGCCGCGACGCGGATGGCCTGGCCGGTGATCGCCTCCACCGCCACCACCCTGGTGGTGTTCCTGCCGCTGCTGTTCTGGCCCGGGGTGGTCGGCCAGTTCATGAAGTACCTGCCGGCCACGGTGGTGCTCTGCCTGCTCGCCTCCCTGGCCATGGCCCTGGTGTTCATGCCGGTGCTGGGTGCGGTGACCGGCGGCCAGCCGCTGCCGCAGCCCAGCACCGCCAGCCGCGGCGCCCAGGCCTACCGGCGGTTGCTGGACAAGCTGCTGCGCCGCCCGGGGCTGACCCTGCTCGCCATGCTCGCGCTGATCGCCCTGATCTACGTCGCCTATGGCCGCTACAACCACGGCGTGGAGTTCTTCCCCAAGGTCGAGCCGGAGAACGCGCAGATCTGGCTGCGTGCCCGCGGCGACCTGTCGGTGCAGGAAAAGGACGCCCTGCTGCAGCAGGTGGAGAAGCGCCTGCTCGGCATGAGCGAGGTCAAGGCGCTCTATGCCCGCTCCCTGGCCATGCCGGACGGTCAACTCGGCGCCGATGTGATCGGCACCCTGCAGTTCCAGTTCGTCGACTGGCACCAGCGTCGCCCGGCGCGGGAGATCCTCGCCGACATGCAGGCGCGCAGCGCCGACATCCCTGGCGTGGTGCTGGAGTTCCGCGAGCAGGAGCAGGGCCCCAGCAGCGGCAAGCCGGTCAAGCTGCAGATCAGCTCGCTGGACCCCGAGCGCAGCGAGCAGTGGGTCGAGCAGCTACGCACGCGCATGGTCGAGCTCGGCGGTTTCAAGGACATCGAGGACAATCGCGCCCTGCCCGGCATCGAGTGGCGGCTGAAGGTCGACCGCGAGGCGGCGGCGCGCTTCGGCGCCGACGTGCTCAGCGTGGGCAACGCCGTGCAGATGGTCACCAATGGCCTGAAACTGGCCACCTACCGGCCCGAGGACGCCAGCGACGAGGTGGACATCCGCGTGCGCCTGCCCGGCAACTGGCGCTCCCTCGACCAGCTCGGCCGCCTGACCCTGAACACCGCCAGCGGCCAGGTGCCGGTGAGCAATTTCGTCAGCCTGGAGCCGGCGCCCAAGGTCGGCACCCTGCGCCGGGTCGACGGCAACCGCACCATCACCCTGCAGGCCGACCTGGCCGAGGGCGCGCGCCTGGACGAGCGCCTGCAGGCCCTGCGCCAGGCCATGGGCGAGGTGCCGGCGGACATCCAGCTGAAATTCTCCGGCGAGGCCGCCGATCAGAGCGAGGCGGCGAGCTTCCTGACCAGCGCCTTCGGCGTGGCGATCTTCCTCATGGCGCTGATCCTGGTGACCCAGTTCAACAGCCTCTACCAGGCCCTGCTGGTGCTCTCGGCGATCGTGCTGTCGACCGCCGGGGTGCTGGTCGGCCTGCTCGCCACCCAGCAATCGTTCGGCATCGTCATGGTCGGCATGGGCCTGATCGCCCTGGCCGGCATAGTGGTGAACAACAACATCATCCTGATCGACACCTACAACCAGCTGCGCCGCCAGGGCCTCGAGCCGCGCGAGGCGGCCCTGGAGACCGGCAGCCTGCGCCTGCGCCCGGTGCTGCTCACGGCGGTGACCACGGTGCTCGGCCTGGTGCCCATGGTGCTGGGGGTCAACGTCGACCTGCTGGCCCCGAGCCTGGGGGTGGGCGCGCCCTCGACCCAGTGGTGGACCCAGCTGTCCAGCGCCATCGCCGGCGGCCTCAGCTTCGCCACCGTGCTGACCCTGCTGCTCACCCCCTGCCTGCTGGTGCTGGGCGCACGCTTCGAGCGCCGCGCGCCGCCGCTGGAAACCTACGACACCGACCTGCTCGACCTGCCCGAGCAGTTGCCGGCGCCGTTGCCGGGCAAGCGCAGCCTGGGCAATGCCGCCAGCCGCTGAGACCAGGTTGACGCGCGCCTGGGCGTGCGTCGCCTGCTCGACGCCGCATCCGTCCTTAAGACTTTTTCGAGGATGGGCGAGGGACCATTTCGCAACGGCCGGCAGCGCCATCTCCTAATCTCCTAACATGGACTTGTCAGCGCAACAGCGACAGGAGAAGCCCCGATGACGACCGCTGCACCCTTGCTCGAAAACGCTTTCAGCCTGCGCACGGGCAGGCCCGAGGACGCCGACGCCTGCGGCCGGATTTGCCATGAAGCCTTTCAGAGCATTTCCGCGGCGCACGGCTTTCCAGCGGACTTCCCCAGCGCCGAGACGGCCAGCGGACTGCTCGCGGGCCTGCTGGCTCATCCGCACTTCCATTCGC
Source organism: Pseudomonas sp. (assembly GCA_041595475.1). Lineage (GTDB taxonomy): Bacteria > Pseudomonadota > Gammaproteobacteria > Pseudomonadales > Pseudomonadaceae > Aquipseudomonas. Next base: position 8,701 of record JBFHKK010000035.1, read on the forward strand.
TGATCGCCGAAGCCGACGGGCGCATCCTCGGCAGCAACTTTCTCGATGAACGCAACGCCATCGCCGGCGTCGGCCCGGTCACGGTCGATCCCGCCCTCCAGAACCAGGCGATCGGCCGGCGGCTGATGGAGGCCGTGCTGAGCCGCGCCGCCGACCGCGGCTTTGCCGGCGTGCGCCTGCTGCAGGCGGCCTATCACAATCGCTCGCTGTCGCTCTACAGCAAGCTCGGCTTCGTCGCCCGCGAGCCCCTGTCGACTATGCAGGGCAGCCCGCCCAAGGTCAGCCTGCCGGGCTATGACGTCAGGCCGGCGAGCCTGGCCGACCTGCCCGCGTGCAACCAGCTCTGTCAGCGCGTGCATGGCCATGACCGCGGCGGCGAGCTGCGCGAAGCCATCGGCCAAGGCAGCGCTCGGGTCGTCGAGCATCAGGGGCGGATCCTCGGCTATACGACCATCGTCGCCTTCTTCGGCCACAGCGTCGGCGAAAGCAACGACGCCTTGAAGGCGCTGCTCGCCGCGGCAGATGAGTATCCGGGAGCGGGCTTCCATGTGCCGACGCGCAACGCCGAGCTGTTTCGCTGGTGTCTGGAGCACGGCCTGCGAGTGGTCCAGCCGATGACCCTGATGAGCATGGGTTTGTACAACGAGCCGGCCGGCGCCTACCTGCCATCGATCTATTACTGACCCTCGGCGCAGGATGACTCCACGAGCATCAGCGGCAGTTGCCAGTCCGGCGCGGCGCTGACCAGCGGCCATCACGGCCAAATTCCGCAAGTGCCGCTGGGCTGCGTCGACGGCGATACGTGCGCCCGCCCCGAGGCGCATATCTTCTTCGCTGCCAAGGACGCCCGGCATTGGATCAGCGACGATTTACCAGGACACGCCGAATGGCCGCCGGGCACGCCCGGCTGACCAACTCAGGCCTTGGCCAGGTCGAGCATGCCGCGCTCGACGATGAAGTCGATGACCTTCTGCAGGCCCTCGCCGGTCTTCAGGTTGCTGAAGGTCCAGGGCCGCTGCGGGCGCATGCGCTGGGTGTCGCGCTCCATCACCTCGAGGGAGGCGCCGACATAGGGCGCCAGGTCGATCTTGTTGATCACCAGCAGGTCCGACTTGGTGATGCCCGGGCCGCCCTTGCGCGGGATCTTCTCGCCCTCGGCCACGTCGATCACATAGATGGTCAGGTCGGCCAGCTCCGGGCTGAAGGTGGCGCTGAGGTTGTCGCCGCCGCTCTCGACGAAGATCACCTGCAGGTTGCCGAACTTGCGCGCCAAGTCCTCCACCGCCGCCAGGTTCATCGAGGCGTCCTCGCGAATCGCGGTGTGCGGGCAGCCTCCGGTCTCCACCCCGACGATGCGCTCGGGCTCCAGGGCGCCGGCCTCGGTGAGGATGCGCTGATCCTCCTTGGTGTAGATGTCGTTGGTCACCACGGCGATCTCATAGCGATCGCGCATGGCCTTGCACAGGGCCTCGAGCAGCGCGGTCTTGCCGGAACCGACCGGACCGCCGACACCGACGCGCAGGGGTTGCTGATAGTTTTCCATGGGCCTTTCCTCAGGAACGGAACAATCGGGTGTATTGGGTTTCGTGACGCGCCGAGGCGATGGCCAGCAGCGGCAGGCCGCCGCCGATCTCGCCATCCTCCAGGGCCAGGGCCCGCTCGAGCAGGCCGGGCAGTTCATCGCAGAGGTCGCGCAGCAGGCTCTGGGCCATCTGCTGGCCGAAGGGCACCAGCTTGACCCCGGCCATCACCGCCCCCTCCAGCCAGCTGTAGGCATAGCCCAGGGCCAGGGCGCGCAGCGGAATCTGCCAGTGCACCGCCAGCCAGGCCATGCCGCCCAGCTGGGTCAGGCCGAGGCTGGCGCGCCACGGCTCGGCCTGGCCCAGTTGCCAGCCATCGAGCAGGCGCGCCAACGCCTGGCCGCGCTGGCTTTCTTCCAGGCGCAGCTCGGCGCTTTCGCGGTTGGCCAACAGCAGGCGGCTCCAGCGCGCGAAGGCCTCGGCATCCTGCGCCAGGCAGGCCTGGTACAGACGCGCCAGAACCGGCCAGTCGAGATGGCCGAGGCTGTCCTCGATCTGCTCGCGCTGCCAGGCGCGAAAGCCCTCGGCGCCGCGCACCCAGCCGGCCTCCACCGCCCATTCCAGGCCCTGGGAATAGGTGAAACCACCGACCGGCAGGCCGGGGCTGGCCAGTTGCAGCAGGCGCAGCAGGGCGAGATCGCTGGTCATCTCAAGGCGTCCTCAACCGCGGGCGCGGCGCCAGTAGGCCACGGCGAGCAGCAGGGTCAGGCCGAGCAGCCACTGCTCGGCGCCGGCGAAGTGATGGAGGATGCCGTGCTCGGGACCATGGGCGTGGCCGACGTGGGCGAAGGCCGGCGCGCTGGCCAGCAGCAGGACGAGGGTCGAGTACTTCTTCATGGGGATCTCCAGGCGGATTCAATGGGCGTGCTGGCCGGGGGCGCGCACGAACCGGTGGGAATGGCTGTGGGCGTGGCTCTGGTAGGCGCCGGCCTCGGGCTCGAAGGGCGCCTGCTCGACGCTCACCTCAAGGCCCAGGCCGCGGACCATCTCGTCGAGCACGTGATCGTGCTGGTAGCGCAGCAGGCCGGCCTCGATCTGCAGCGGCACATGACGGTTGCCCAGGTGGTAGCAGGCCCGCGCCAGCAGCAGCGGATCGGCGCAGCGCGCGGTCGACACCTGCTCGGCGGCGGCGATCACCCGCACCACCTGCTCGCCGGTCTGGTCGGCGAGCAACTCGCCGCCGCGCAGCAGCTGGCCGCGCTCGAGCATCAGGCCGGCCTCGCGGCCATCGTCCAGGCGGATGCGCGCACGGCTCTTGATCCGGGTGTCCAGATCCAGGGTGGCGCTGGCGCCGACAACGGCGGCCTCGGCCACCCGGCGGGTCAAGATCAGCATCGATTTCTCCTCAAGACGGGCTGCCATCAGAACAGGAAATAACGCTGCGCCATCGGCAGCTCGGTGGCCGGTGCCGCGGTCAGCAGCTGGCCGTCGGCGCGGACCTCGTAGGTCTGCGAATCCACCTCGATATGCGGCATCAGGCCGTTGTGGACCATGTCGCCCTTGCGCAGCGTGCGACAGCCGCGCACCTCGCCGATCAGGCTCTTGAGCCCGAGCTGCTGGTGCACCCCGCGGGCCAGGCCGGCCTGGGACAGGAAGGTCATGCGCGTGGCATGCCGGGCGCCGCCCAGGGCGCCGAACATCGGCCGGTAGTGCACCGGCTGGGGCGTGGGGATGGAGCCGTTGATATCGCCCATGGGCGCCGTGGCGATCATCCCGCCCTTGAGCACCAAAGCCGGCTTGACGCCGAAGAAGGCCGGCGACCAGAGCACCAGGTCGGC
>JBFHKK010000036.1:0-12028 GCA_041595475.1 Pseudomonas sp.
ATGCCGCGGCCGGCGCCGGTGACCAGGATCACCCGATCCTTGAGCAGATCCGGGCGGGCGGAATAATCGAACATGGTTCGGTCCCTGTCGTCTGTCGGCCGGCTGATGTGCCCTTGTCCCGTTGGGGGCGGCAACCTAAGCGGCCATTGCGGTTGTCGGTCGCCATAGCGGCCCTGGGGCCTTGGCGGTGCTCTTTGAGTGGTTCTTCGCTCAGCAGGCGCAGAGTGCGCGGTCGAGCACGGCGCGCAGCTCCAGCGGGTGGTCGACCACCACGTCGGCGCCCCAGTTGCGCGGGTTGTCCTCGGGGTGAATGTAGCCGTAGGTGACCGCCGCGGTCCGAGTGCCGGCGGCGCGGCCCGACTCGATGTCGCGCAGGTCGTCGCCGACGAAGAGCACGCTGGCCGGCTCCAGGCCCAGGCGGCTGCAGGCCAGGATCATGGGTTCGGGATCGGGCTTGCTGCGGCTGACATGGTCCGGGCAGATCAGAATGGCCGAGCGCGCGGCCAGGCCGAGCTGCTGCATGATCGGCTCGGCGAAGCGCAGCGGCTTGTTGGTGACCACGCCCCAGAGCAGCTTGCCCCGCTCTATATCGGCCAGCAGCGGCTCGATGCCGTCGAAGGGGCGGGTCAGCACCGCGCAATGCGCCTGGTAACGCTCGAGAAATTCCTCACGCAGGGCATCGAAGCCTTCGGCCTGCGGGCTCATGGCGAAGGTGGCGGCGACCATGGCGCGCGCGCCGCCGGAGACCTGATCGCGAATCAGCTTGTCGTCGACCGGCGCCAGGCCGCGCGCGCTGCGCATGGCCTGGCACACGGCGATGAAGTCCGGCGCGCTGTCGAGCAGGGTGCCGTCCATGTCGAATAGAACCGCGCGCAGGCGCATCAGGCCTCCTTCAGGGTCTGGATCATGTAGTTGACGTCGACGTCCGCCTCCAGCTTGTAGTGCTTGGTCAGCGGGTTGTAGGTCAGGCCGATGATGTCCTTGACCTCCAGGCCGGCGGCGCGGCTCCAGGCGCCCAGCTCCGAGGGGCGGATGAACTTCTTGAAGTCGTGGGTGCCGCGCGGCAGCAGACGCAGTACATATTCGGCGCCGATCACGGCAAACAGATAGGCCTTGGCATTGCGGTTGATGGTGGAGAAGAACACCTGGCCGCCGGGTTTGACCAGGGCGTGGCAGGCGCGGATCACCGAGGCCGGATCGGGCACGTGCTCGAGCATCTCCAGGCAGGTGACCACGTCGAACTGCTCGGGCATCTCGGCGGCCAGGGCCTCGGCGGTGATCTGCCGGTATTCCACCGAAACTCCGGATTCGAGCTGGTGCAGCTGGGCTACGGCCAGCGGCGCCTCGCCCATGTCGATGCCGGTCACGGTCGCGCCGCGCTGGGCCATGGCTTCACTGAGGATGCCGCCGCCACAGCCGACGTCGAGGACCTTCTTGGCGGCCAGGCCGACCCGTTCGTCGATCCAGTTGACCCGCAGCGGGTTGATGTCGTGCAGCGGCTTGAACTCGCTGTCGCGATCCCACCAGCGGTGGGCGAGGGCTTCAAATTTGGCGATTTCGGCGCGGTCGACGTTGCTCATGAGGCTTCCTGATGTCATCTGCGAGCGGCAGGCCCGGACTCACGTGTCCATGTTGCCAGTTTCGCGCCGGCCCGTGGGCGCTGGCCGGCGCGTGAATATATGTCAGTTTGTCGCAGCGGTGAGCCGCGGACTAGCGCGATGCGGCAATCTTGCGTCCCCATTGGCGAGCGTTGGCGATGATCCGCTGCTCGTCCAGGCGGGTCAGCCGGCCGCCGTCGAGAAGCTGCTTGCCGCCCACCCAGAGGTGTTCGACGCAGCTGCGACTGCTGGCGTAGATCAGCTGCGAGACGGGGTCGTAGACCGGCTGCTGGGCCAGCCCGGACAGATCGAAAACCGCCAGGTCGGCCTGCTTGCCGAGTTCCAGCGAGCCGACCTGCTCATCCAGGCCCAGGGCCCGGGCGCCGTTCAAAGTGGCCATGCGCAGCGCGCGGTGGGCATCGAGGGCCGTGGCCGTGCCGGCCACGGCCTTGGCCAGCAAGGCCGCGGTGCGGGTCTCGCCCAGTAGGTCGAGGTCGTTGTTGCTGGCCGCGCCGTCGGTGCCGATGGCGACGTTGACGCCGGCCTGGCTCAGTCGCTCGACCGGGCAGAAGCCGCTGGCCAGCTTGAGGTTGGATTCCGGGCAGTGGATCACGTGGCTGTTGCTGGTCAGCAGCAGGTTCAGATCCTCTTCGTCGACCTGGGTCATGTGTACCGCCTGGAAGCGCGGGCCCAGCAGGCCCAGGCGGGCCAGCCGGGTCAGCGGGCGCACGCCATGCAGCTCGAGGCTCTGCTGGACCTCGAAGGCGGTCTCGTGCACGTGCATGTGAATGGCGGCGTCCAGCTCGGCGGCGAGGGTGGCGATGCTCTGCAGCTTGTCGTCGCTCACCGAGTAGGGCGCGTGGGGGCCGAAGGCGACCTGCAGGCGCGGGTGCTGCTTGAGATCGTCGAACAGCTCCAGGCCCTTGCGCAGGGCTTCCTCGGCATTGCGCGCGCCGGGAATCGGAAAGTCGAGCAGGGGGATGGCGATCTGCGCGCGGATGCCGCTCTGGTGCATCAGGGCGCTGGCCACCTCGGGGAAGAAGTACATGTCCGAGAAGCAACTGATGCCGCCCTTGATCTGCTCGGCGATGGCCAGCTCGGTGCCGTCGCGGATGAAGGCCTCGTCGACCCAGCGGCCCTCGGCCGGCCAGATGTGCTGCTGCAGCCAGTCCATCAAGGGCAGGTCGTCGGCCAGGCCGCGGAACAGGGTCATGGCGGCATGCCCGTGGGCATTGATCAGCCCCGGGGTGAGCAGTCGACCGGGCAGTTCGCGCACCTCCAGCGCCGGCTGCTTGAGCGCCTCGGTGCGCGGCGCGATCAGGGCGATGCGACCGTCGCGGATGCCCAGGCCGTGGTCATGCAGGACCACGCCGGCCGGCTCGACCGGAACCAGCCAGGTGGGTAGCAGGAGCAGATCGAGGGGGGCTTGGCTCATGGTGCGGTTCCGCTGGGCGTGATGGCCGCGAGTGTATAGGCAAGCGGCGCGAGCTAGAAGTCGAACCCGCCGTGCCGCTGCCGGGGTGGGTCGGGCCGAGGCCTGTTGTGCGTATAATTGTCGGCTCATTCGATTGGCGAGGTGGGGTGTGTGATGCGCGAGCAATTGTTGGCAGCCGAGAAGGTCAGGGCCATCGAGTGGCGTGACGGCGCGCTGCATCTGCTCGACCAGCGCGCGCTTCCGCTGGAGGAACTCTGGCTCGAGTGTCGCTCGGCAGCCGCCGTGGCCGAGGCCATTCGCGAGATGGTGGTGCGCGGCGCGCCGGCGATCGGCATCAGTGCCGCTTACGGCCTGGTCCTGGGTGCGCGCTCGCGAGTGGCCGAAGGCGGCGACTGGCGCGTGGCGCTGGAGGCGGACTTTCGTCTGCTGGCCGAGTCGCGGCCGACCGCGGTCAACCTGTTCTGGGCCCTGGAGCGCATGCGTGGCTGTCTCGAGCGGCTCAAGGACGGCGAGGATCCCCTGCTGGCGCTGGAAGTGGAGGCGTGCGGCATTCATCAGAGCGACCGCGAGGCCAATCTGACCATGGCCCAGCTCGGCGTCGAGCTGATCCGCCAGCACCAGGGCAATCCGCAGAACCTGCTCACCCACTGCAATACCGGCGCCCTGGCCACCGGCGGCTTCGGTACCGCACTGGGGGTGATTCGCGCGGCCCATCTCGAGGGCCTGGTCGAGCGGGTCTATGCCGACGAAACCCGGCCCTGGTTGCAGGGCTCGCGCCTGACCGCCTGGGAGCTGGCCGGCGAGGGCATTCCGGTGAGCCTGAACGTCGACGCCGCGGCGGCGCACCTGATGAAGACCCGCGGCATCAGCTGGGTCATAGTCGGCGCCGACCGCATCACCGCCAACGGCGACGTGGCCAACAAGATCGGCACCTACCAGCTGGCAGTCAACGCCATGCACCATGGCGTGCGCTTCATGGTGGTGGCGCCCAGTTCTACCATCGACATGGCCCTGGCCAGTGGCGATGAAATTCCCATCGAGGAGCGCGACGGTAGCGAACTGCTGGAAGTGGGCGGGCGCCGGGTGGCGGCCGCCGTGCAGGCGGTCAATCCGGTGTTCGACGTTACCCCGGCCGACCTGATCGACTACATCGTCACCGAGAAGGGCGTGGTCGAGCGGCCGGACGCGCAGAAACTGCGTCAGTTGATGTGTCGCAAGCGCCTGCACTGAAGCCTTTGCCGGGCATCCGTCAGGGTCTTTTCTCGGCTGCCCGGGGATAGGTACGCGGCGGCGACTGTGGTAAGCTCCGGCGGTTTACAGGGGCGTCCGTGGCGGACCCTCGAGCTGCGCAGATAGATGACATAACTCATTGATTTGTTGTGAGTCGATGCCGGCGAAAAGCCGCAACGACAGGCTTCGCCTCATGCGGAAATGAATGGCGCGCGGCTTCACCAGAAAAAGGAATCAGGCTACTCATGGGCGAACTGGCCAAAGAAATTCTCCCGGTCAATATCGAAGACGAACTGCAGCAGTCCTACCTCGACTACGCCATGAGCGTGATCGTCGGGCGGGCCCTGCCGGATGCCCGCGATGGCCTGAAGCCGGTGCACCGGCGCGTGCTCTTCGCCATGAGTGAGCTGGGCAACGACTGGAACAAGCCCTACAAGAAATCCGCCCGTGTGGTCGGCGACGTCATCGGTAAGTACCACCCGCACGGCGACACCGCGGTGTACGACACCATAGTGCGCATGGCCCAGCCGTTCTCCCTGCGTTACCTGCTGGTCGACGGCCAGGGCAACTTCGGTTCGGTGGACGGCGACAACGCCGCGGCCATGCGCTACACCGAAGTGCGCATGACCAAGCTGGCCCACGAGCTGCTGGCCGACCTGCACAAGGAAACCGTGGACTGGGTGCCGAACTACGACGGCACCGAGCAGATCCCCGCGGTCATGCCGACCAAGATCCCCAACCTGCTGGTCAACGGCTCCAGCGGCATCGCCGTGGGCATGGCCACCAACATTCCGCCGCACAACCTGACCGAGGTGATCGACGGCTGTCTGGCGCTGATCGACAACAGCGAGCTGTCGATCGATGAGCTGATGCAATACATCCCGGGGCCGGATTTCCCCACCGCGGCCATCATCAACGGCCGCGCCGGCATCATCGAGGCCTACCGCACCGGCCGCGGGCGCATCTATATCCGTGCCCGCGCCGAGTTCGAGGACATCGACAAGGTCGGCGGTCGCCAGCAGATCGTCGTCACCGAGCTGCCCTATCAGCTGAACAAGGCGCGGCTGATCGAGAAGATCGCCGAGCTGGTCAAGGAGAAGAAGCTCGAGGGCATCACCGAGCTGCGCGACGAGTCGGACAAGGACGGCATGCGCATCGTCATCGAGCTGCGCCGTGGCGAGGTGCCGGAGGTGGTGCTCAACAACCTCTATGCCCAGACTCAGATGCAGAGCGTGTTCGGCATCAACGTGGTGGCCCTGATCGACGGCCAGCCGAAGGTGCTCAACCTCAAGGACATGCTCGAGGCCTTCATCCTGCACCGCCGCGAGGTGGTGACCCGGCGCACCGTGTTCGAGCTGCGCAAGGCGCGCGAGCGCGGGCACATCCTCGAAGGCCAAGCGGTGGCGCTGTCCAACATCGATCCGGTGATCGCCCTGATCAAGGCTTCGCCGACCCCGGCCGAAGCCAAGGAAGCGCTGATTTCCACGCCTTGGGCCTCGAGCGCGGTGGAGGCCATGGTCGAGCGCGCCGGTGCCGAAGCCTGCCGTCCCGAGGATCTGGACCCGCAGTACGGCCTGCGCGACGGCAAGTACTACCTGTCGCCGGAACAGGCCCAGGCCATCCTCGATCTGCGCCTGCACCGCTTGACCGGCCTGGAGCACGAGAAGCTCTTGGCCGAGTACCAGGAGATCCTCACCCAGATCGGCGAGCTGATCCGCATCCTCACCGATGCCGTGCGGCTGATGGAGGTGATCCGCGAGGAGCTGGAAGAGGTCAAGGCCGAGTTCGGCGACGCCCGTCGCACCGAGATCGTCGCCTCGCGCATGGACCTGACCCTGGCCGATCTGATCACCGAAGAGGAGCGGGTGGTCACCATCTCCCACGGCGGCTACGCCAAGAGCCAGCCGCTGGCCGCCTACCAGGCCCAGCGCCGCGGCGGTCGCGGCAAGTCGGCCACCGGGGTCAAGGACGAGGACTATATCGAGCACCTGCTGGTGGCCAACAGCCACGCCACCCTGCTGCTGTTCTCCAGCAAGGGCAAGGTCTACTGGCTGAAGACCTACGAGATTCCCGAGGCCTCGCGCACCGCGCGCGGGCGGCCGCTGGTCAACCTGCTGCCGCTGGACGAAGGCGAGCGCATCACCGCCATGCTGCAGATCGACCTGGAGGCCCTGCAGCAGAGCGCCCAGTCCGATGAGGAGCTGGACGAGGCGCTGGAGGGCGAGGTGATCGAGGCCGAGGTGGCCGAGGATGCCGACGCCGAGGCGGCCGACGACGAGCAGGACGAGCCGACCGGCGCCTACATCTTCATGGCCACCGCCAAGGGCACGGTGAAGAAGACTCCGCTGGTGCAGTTCAGCCGGCCGCGCAGCACCGGCCTGATCGCCCTCAAGCTGGACGAGGACGACACCCTGATCGCCGCCGCCATCACCGACGGCGCCAAGGAAGTCATGTTGTTCTCCGATGGCGGCAAGGTGATTCGCTTCAAGGAAAAACATGTGCGCACCATGGGCCGCACCGCGCGCGGTGTGCGTGGCATGCGCCTGGTCGAGGGCCAGCGGATCATCTCCATGCTGATTCCCGAGCCAGGTGCGCAGATTCTCACCGCCTCGGAGCGCGGCTACGGCAAGCGCACCGTCATGGCCGAGTTCCCCCGCCGCGGCCGCGGCGGCCAGGGCGTGATCGCCATGGTCAGCAACGAACGCAACGGCCCGCTGGTCGGCGCCGTCCAGGTGCTCGAGGGCGAGGAAATCATGCTGATCTCCGACCAGGGCACCCTGGTGCGCACCCGCGTCAGCGAAGTCTCCAGTCTCGGCCGCAACACCCAGGGCGTGACCCTGATCAAGCTGGCCAAGGACGAGAAGCTGGTTGGCCTGGAGCGGGTGCAGGAGCCGTCCGAGGAGGAGGGCGAGGAACTCGACGAGGAGCAGATGCTGGAAGAGGCGTCGCTCGCCGAGCGGGCGGACGAGGCCGGCGAGCCGGCGGCGCCGGGCGGCGAGTGAACCAGGCGGCTACGGCTCGAGCCGGGTCGCCGCAGTCTTGAATTGGTCGGCCGGCCCTTGGCGCCATGGCCCATTTGGTAAGTGAGAGTGGATGTGAGCAAGCGAGCCTTTAACTTCTGCGCCGGTCCGGCCGCGCTTCCGGAAGCCGTACTGCAACGCGCCCAGGCCGAGCTCCTCGACTGGCAGGGCAAGGGCCTGTCGGTGATGGAGATGAGTCACCGCAGCGACGAGTACACCGCCATCGCGACCAAGGCCGAACAGGATCTGCGCGATCTGCTGGCCATCCCGTCCGATTACAAGGTGCTGTTCCTGCAGGGCGGCGCCAGCCAGCAGTTCGCCGAGATTCCGCTCAATTTGCTGCCCGAAGACGGCGTGGCGGACTATATCGACACCGGCATCTGGTCGAAGAAGGCCATCGAGGAAGCCCAGCGCTTCGGCCAGGTCAATGTCGCCGCCAGTGCCAAGGCCTATGACTACTTCGCCATTCCCGGGCAGAACGACTGGCAGCTGTCGAGCGATGCCGCCTACCTGCACTACGCCAGCAACGAGACCATAGGCGGCCTGCAGTTCGACTGGGTGCCCGAGGTCGGCGAGGTGCCGCTGGTGGCGGACATGTCCTCGGACATCCTCTCGCGGCCGATCGATGTCGCCAAGTACGGCCTGATCTATGCCGGCGCGCAGAAGAACATCGGCCCCTCCGGCCTGGTGGTGGTCATAGTGCGCGAGGACCTGCTCGGCCGCGCCCGCAGCGCCTGCCCGACCATGCTCGACTACAAGGTCGCCGCCGACAACGGCTCCATGTACAACACCCCGGCGACCTTCTCCTGGTACCTGTCGGGGCTGGTCTTCGAATGGCTCAAGGAGCAGGGCGGTCTGGCGGCCATGGAAGAGCGCAACCGGGCCAAGAAGGAGCTGCTGTACGCGGCCATCGATGCCAGCGAACTGTACAGCAACCCGATTTCGCTCAATGCCCGCTCCTGGATGAACGTACCCTTCCGCCTGGCCGACGAGCGCCTGGACAAGCCCTTCCTGGTCGGTGCCGAGGCGCGCGGCCTGCTCAACCTCAAGGGCCATCGCTCGGTCGGCGGCATGCGCGCCTCTATCTACAATGCCGTGGGCCTGGATGCGGTGCAGGCGCTGGTGGCCTATATGGCGGAGTTCGAGAAGGAGCACGGCTGATGTCCGAGCAGGAGTTGCAGGCGCTGCGCCTGCGCATCGACGGCCTCGACGAGAAGATTCTCGAACTGATCAGCGATCGCGCGCGCTGCGCCGAGGAAGTGGCGCGGGTCAAGATGAAGGCCCTGCCCGAGGGCGAGAAGCCGGTGTTCTACCGCCCCGAGCGCGAGGCTCAGGTGCTCAAGCGCATCATGGAGCGCAACAAGGGGCCGCTGGACAACGAGGAGATGGCGCGGCTGTTCCGCGAGATCATGTCCTCCTGCCTGGCCCTGGAGAACCCGCTCAAGGTCGCCTATCTCGGCCCCGAGGGCACCTTCACCCAGGCCGCGGCCATGAAGCATTTCGGCCATGCGGTGATCAGCGAGCCGATGGCGGCGATCGATGAGGTGTTCCGCGAGGTGGCCGCCGGCGCGGTCAACTTCGGCGTGGTGCCGGTGGAGAACTCCACCGAGGGCGCCGTCAGCCACACCCTGGACAGCTTCCTCGAGCACGACATGGTGATCTGTGGCGAAGTCGAGCTGCGCATCCACCACCACCTGCTGGTCGGCGACACCACCAAGACCGACAAGATCACCCGCATCTATTCCCATGCCCAGTCGCTGGCCCAGTGCCGCAAGTGGCTGGATGCCCACTACCCGAACGTCGAGCGGGTCGCGGTATCGAGCAACGCCGAGGCGGCCAAGCGGGTCAAGAGCGAGTGGAACAGCGCGGCCATCGCCGGCGACATGGCGGCCAATCTCTATGGCCTGACCAAGCTGGCCGAGAAGATCGAGGACCGCCCGGACAACTCCACCCGTTTTCTGATCATCGGCAGCCAGGAAGTGCCGCCGACCGGCGACGACAAGACCTCGATCATCGTCTCCATGCGCAACAAGCCCGGCGCCCTGCACGAGCTGCTGGTGCCCTTCCACAACAACGGCATCGACCTGACCCGCATCGAGACCCGGCCGTCGCGCAGCGGCAAGTGGACCTACGTGTTCTTCATCGATTTCGTCGGCCACCATCGCGACCCGCTGATCAAGGACGTGCTGGAGAAGATCAAGCAGGAAGCCGTGGCACTCAAGGTGCTCGGTTCCTATCCCAAGGCGGTGCTCTAGGGCGCAATCAGGGTTCGCCCCAGATGCGGATCGACAAGAGGCAAGCAATGAGCTGTGATTTCCTCGCCCTGGCCCAGCCAGGGGTACAGAAGCTGTCGCCCTATGTGCCGGGCAAGCCGGTGGACGAGCTGGCGCGCGAGCTGGGCCTGGATGCGGCGCGCATCGTCAAGCTGGCCAGCAACGAGAACCCGCTGGGGCCCAGCCCCCGAGTGCTCGAGGCGATTCGCGGCGAACTCGACGAGCTGACCCGCTACCCCGACGGCAGCGGCTTTCGCCTCAAGCAGCAGTTGGCCGAGCGCTGCGCCGTCGCGCCGAACCAGGTGACCCTGGGCAATGGCTCCAACGACATTCTCGATCTGGTTGCCCGCGCCTACCTGGGCCCGGGCGTCAACGCCGTGTTCAGCCAGCATGCCTTCGCCGTCTACCCGATTGCCACCCAGGCGGTCGGCGCCCAGGGCAAGGTGATTCCGGCCAAGGACTACGGCCACGACCTGGAGGCCATGCTCGCGGCCATCGATGAGCAGACCCGGGTGGTATTTCTCGCCAATCCGAACAACCCGACCGGCACCTGGTTCGGCCCCGAGGCCCTCGACGCCTTCCTCGCCCGGGTGCCCGAGCGGGTGCTGGTGGTGCTGGACGAGGCCTACATCGAATACGCCCAGGGCGACGAGCTGCCAGACGGCCTCGATTATCTGGCCGCGCATCCCAACCTGCTGGTCTCGCGGACCTTTTCCAAGGCCTATGGCCTGGCCGCGCTGCGGGTCGGTTACGCCATCAGCTCGGCGTCGATCGCCGAGGTGCTCAACCGGGTGCGCCAGCCGTTCAATGTCAACAGCCTGGCGCTGGCGGCGGCCTGCGCGGCGCTGACGGACGAGGCCTACCTGGCCCGCAGTCGCGCGCTCAACGCCGCCGGCATGGCCCAGTTGCAGGACGGCTGCCGCGAACTGGGGCTGGGCTGGATTCCCTCCAAGGGCAACTTCCTGGCCATCGACTTCGGTCGTGACACTGCGCCTATCAATCAGGCCCTGCTGCGCGAAGGGGTGATAGTGCGGCCGGTGGCCGGCTACGGCATGCCCCACCATCTGCGGGTTTCCATCGGCCTGCCGGAGGAGAACGCACGCTTTCTCGAGGCCCTGACCCAGGTGCTAGGCGCGTGAGCGAGCTCAGAGTAGGTGTCGTCGCTGAGGTCCCGCTGATCGGGCGTCTGGTGGTGATCGGGCTCGGCCTGATCGGTGGCTCCTTCGCCAAGGGGCTGCGCGAGCGCGGCCTGTGCCGCGAGGTGGTGGGGGTCGACCTCGATCCCGAGTCGCGCCGGCTGGCGGTCGAGCTGGGCGTGGTGGACCGCTGCGAGGAGGACCTGGCGGCGGCCTGCCGCGGCGCCGAGGTGATCCAGCTGGCGGTGCCCATCCTGGCGATGGAACGGCTGCTGGCGCAGCTGGCCGAACTCGATCTGGGCGATGCGGTGCTCACCGATGTCGGCAGCGCCAAGGGTAATGTGGTGCGTGCCGCGACCCGTGCCTTCGGCAAGGCGCCGGCGCTGTTCGTGCCCGGCCACCCGATTGCCGGTTCCGAGCAGAGCGGTGTGGAGGCGGCCAACGGCGAGCTGTTCCGCCGCCACAAGGTCATACTCACGCCCCTGGCCGCGACGGCCGCCGAGGCCGTGGAGGTGGTCGACCGCCTCTGGCGTGAACTGGGCGCCGACGTCGAGCACATGCAGGTCGAACACCATGACCAGGTGCTCGCCGCCACCAGCCATTTGCCGCACCTGCTGGCCTTCAACCTGGTCGACTCGCTGGCCAAGCGCAGCGAGAATCTGGAGATCTTCCGCTATGCCGCCGGCGGTTTTCGCGACTTCACGCGAATCGCCGGCAGCGATCCGGTGATGTGGCACGACATCTTCCTCGCCAATCGCGAGGCCGTGCTGCACACCCTGGACGTGTTTCGCGACGACCTCGACGCCCTGCGCGACGCGGTCGACGCTGGGGATGGGCATCACCTGCTGGGCGTCTTCACCCGCGCCCGGGTAGCCCGCGAGCATTTCAGCAAAATTCTGGCCCGTCGGGCCTATGTGGACGCCATGCACTCGAACGATCTGATTTTCCTGGCCAATCCGGGCGGTAGCCTGTCCGGACGTATCCGCGTACCGGGCGACAAGTCCATCTCGCACCGCTCCATCATGCTCGGCTCCCTGGCCGAAGGCGTCACCGAAGTGGAGGGCTTTCTCGAGGGCGAAGATGCCCTGGCCACCCTGCAGGCATTCCGCGACATGGGCGTGGTCATCGAAGGGCCGCACCATGGTCGGGTGACCATCCACGGCGTCGGCCTGCATGGCCTGCAGCCGCCGCCTGGCCCCCTCTACCTGGGCAATTCCGGCACCTCGATGCGCCTGCTCTCCGGCCTGCTCGCCGCGCAGCCGTTCGACACCGTGCTGACCGGCGACCCGTCGCTGTCCAAGCGGCCGATGAACCGCGTTGCCAAGCCGCTGCGCGA
>JBFHKK010000037.1:0-11684 GCA_041595475.1 Pseudomonas sp.
CTGTTGCTGTTGGCTGTTCCTCCAAGGGCGGCGACGATTCCGGAGAAGGTTCCGCCGCAATCGATCCTAACGCTGGCTACGGCGCTAACAGCGGCGCAGTCGACGGCAGCCTGAGCGAAGAAGCCGCTCTGCGCGCCATCACTACCTTCTACTTTGAATACGACAGCTCCGACCTGAAGCCGGAAGCCATGCGCGCTCTGGACGTACACGGCAAGGACCTGAAGGCCAACGGCGCGCGCGTCGTCCTGGAAGGCCACGCCGACGAGCGCGGTACCCGCGAGTACAACATCGCCCTGGGCGAGCGTCGTGCCAAGGCCGTTCAGCGCTACCTGGTGCTGCAGGGCGTGTCCCCGGCTCAGCTGGAAGTCGTGTCCTACGGCGAAGAGCGTCCGGTTGCCACTGGCAACGACGAGCAGTCCTGGGCGCAGAACCGCCGCGTCGAACTGCGCAAGTAATTCGTCATGCGTAATTGCCGGGGCGCTTTAACCGTTTTGGCCTTCTGCCTGCCGCTTGCGGCTGGGGCGGAGGTTCCAGTGGTGGATAACAATGCCGGCTACGGCAGCAGTTATCCGTCGGCCGGTTATGGCGCGTCCGGCGCCTACGTCGGGGGAGGGGCGCAAGCCCCTGCCTCGGCGCAGGGCATGATGTTCACCCAGCTGCAGCAGATGCAGGAGGAGATTGCGCAATTGCGTGGTCTGCTCGAAGAGCAGCAGCATGAAATCGAGCGATTGAAGCAGCAGAGCCTGGAACGTTATCAGGATCTGGATCGACGCTTGAGCAGTGGTGTGGCCCCGGCCGCGACCACCCCGAATTCATCCGCCGGCGCTGGCGCCGGCAATGCCCCGGCAACCGCCGCCGCTGGCGCGGTACCGCCGGCAGCCGGTTCAGCCCCGGCCGATCCGGAGAAGGAAAAGCTGTTCTATGACGCTGCCTTCGATCTGATCAAGGCCAAGGATTTCGACAAGGCCGCTCAGGCCTTCGCCGCCTTCCTGCGCAAGTACCCCAACAGCCAGTACGCCGGCAATGCCCAGTACTGGCTCGGCGAGGTCAATCTGGCCAAGGGCGATCTGCAGGCCGCCGGTCAGGCCTTCGCCCGGGTCAGCCAGGCCTACCCGCAGCATGCCAAGGTGCCGGATTCGCTGTTCAAGCTCGCCGACGTCGAGCAGCGCCTGGGCAACACCGACCGGGCCAAGGGCATTCTCCGTCAGGTGGTCGCCCAGTATCCCGGCAGCTCCGCCGCCCAGTTGGCGCAACGGGATCTGCAACGCCTGCCCTGAGGCTGCCCAGGATTCAACGCAACCCGCACCTGGTGCGGGTTTTTCGTTAGAATGGCGGCCCCTTTTTCCCGCAACGGAGGCGGATGGCCTGTATAGCCGTCACGCCCGTGGCCGATATGCAAGAAACCCTGCGCATTACCGAAATCTTCTACTCGCTTCAGGGCGAGACGCGCACGGCCGGTCTGCCCACCGTGTTCGTGCGCCTGACCGGCTGCCCGCTGCGCTGCCAGTACTGTGACACCGCCTATGCCTTCAGCGGCGGCGAGTTGCGTTCGTTGGACGAGATCCTGGCCCAGGTCGCCGAATATCGCCCACGCTATGTCTGCGTCACCGGCGGCGAGCCGCTGGCCCAGCCCAATTGCATTCCCTTGCTGGAGCGTCTGTGTGACGCCGGTTACCAGGTGTCGCTGGAAACCAGCGGCGCCCTGGACGTGTCGGCGGTGGATGCGCGGGTGAGCAAGGTGCTCGACCTCAAGACTCCGGGCTCGGCCGAGTTGGCGCGCAATCGTTACGAGAACATCGACTGGCTGACGGCGAACGATCAGGTCAAGTTCGTCATCTGTTCCCGTGGGGATTACGACTGGGCGGTCTCCAAACTGATCCAGTATGGTCTGCACGAGCGCGCCGGTGAGGTCTTGTTCTCGCCCAGTCACCATGAGTTGGATGCGCGCGAGTTGGCCGACTGGATAGTCGCCGACAACCTGCCGGTGCGCCTGCAGTTGCAGTTGCACAAGATTCTCTGGAACGACCAGCCGGGACACTGACATGAGCGACAACAAAGCCGTGATTCTGCTGTCCGGCGGCCTCGACTCGGCCACGGTGCTGGCCATGGCCCAGGCCGAGGGCTACCGCTGTTACAGCATGAGCTTCGACTACGGCCAGCGCCACCGCGCCGAGTTGCAGGCGGCCGAGCGGGTCGCCCGGCAGATGGGGGTGGTCGAGCACAAGGTAGTCGGCCTGAACCTCAACGGCATCGGCGGCTCGGCGCTGACCGACACCCGCATCGCCGTGCCCGAGAGTCCCACCGAGGGCATCCCGGTGACCTATGTGCCGGCGCGCAACACCCTGTTTCTGTCGCTGGCCCTGGGCTGGGCCGAAGTGCTGCAGGCGCGCGACATCTTTATCGGCGTCAACGCGGTGGATTACTCCGGCTACCCGGATTGCCGGCCTGAGTTCATCGAGGCCTTCGAGCGCCTGGCCAACCTGGCGACCAAGGCCGGCGTCGAGGGGCAGAGCTTTCGCATTCGGGCGCCGCTGCAGCAGATGAGCAAGGGCGACATCATCCGTGCCGGGCTGGCTCACGGGGTCGACTATGCTCTGACGGTGTCCTGCTATCAGGCCGATGACGACGGTCGCGCCTGCGGCAAATGCGACAGTTGCCGGCTGCGCGCGGCAGGCTTTGCCGAGGCCGGGGCGACCGATCCGACCCGCTATCGTTAAAAAAATTTCGCGCAGTGTTGATTTTGCCAGTTAAATCAGTATCATGCGCATCGCGTTGGGTCGTTAGCTCAGTCGGTAGAGCAGTTGGCTTTTAACCAATTGGTCGTAGGTTCGAATCCTACACGACCCACCAACCTTCCCCAGGCTGCACCTTCTAATACGCCTCCGCTGCCCATCCCGCATGCCACCCCAGGCTCTCCTGGCGGGTATAATCGAATTCCGCGCTGATAGACCTGAACAGGGCCTGATGACATGACGCAGATTTCCGAACGCCTGCTGGTGCAGGCGCACCTCGACGCCAAGCAGATCCAACCGCTGACTGCGGAGCAGGAGGCCTTCTACCGCGCCGAGATCGCCGCCGAGCTGAAGAAGCAGAATGCCGTGCTGGTCGCGCACTATTACTGTGATCCGGTGTTGCAGGCTTTGGCGGAAGAAACCGGTGGCTGTGTGTCCGATTCCCTCGAGATGGCCCGCTTCGGCAATAGGCACCCGGCCCAGACGGTGCTGGTCGCCGGGGTCAAGTTCATGGGCGAGACGGCCAAGATTCTCAATCCGGAGAAGCGCGTGCTGATGCCGACCCTGGAGGCGACCTGTTCGCTCGATCTGGGCTGTCCGGTGAGCGAGTTCGCCGCCTTCTGCGACCAGCACCCGCAGCGCACCGTGGTGGTCTATGCCAATACCTCGGCGGCGGTCAAGGCACGGGCCGACTGGGTGGTGACCTCCAGCTGCGCGGTGGAAATCGTCGAGCACCTGATGGAGAACGGCGAGTCGATCATCTGGGCCCCCGACCAGCACCTGGGGCGCTATATCCAGAACAAGACCGGCGCCGACATGCTGCTGTGGGACGGTGCCTGCATCGTTCACGAGGAGTTCAAGGCCAAGCAACTGGCGGACATGAAGGCGCTGTACCCGGACGCGGCCGTACTGGTGCACCCGGAGTCGCCGACCGCGGTGATCGAGCTGGCCGATGCGGTGGGCTCCACCAGTCAGTTGATCAAGGCGGCGCAGACGCTGCCGAACAAGACCTTTATCGTCGCCACCGACCGCGGCATCTTCTACAAGATGCAGCAGCTGTGCCCGGACAAGGAATTCGTCGAGGCGCCCACCGCCGGCAGCGGCGCCACCTGCCGCAGCTGCGCGCACTGCCCGTGGATGGCGATGAACACCCTGGAGCGCACGCTGGCCTGCCTGCGCGAAGGTAGCAACGAGATCTTCGTCGATCCGGCGCTGATCCCGCGGGCGATCAAGCCGCTCAAGCGCATGCTGGATTTCACCCAGGCGGCTCGGCTGAGCCAGGCCGGCAATGCCTGAAGGCGCTGTGCGCCCATGAAAAAGCCCGGGTGATTCCGGGCTTTTTCTTGTCTGGCACTTAACGCAGCATGCGCTCGAGCATGCGCTTGTCTTCGATCAGTTCGCGCTGGCGCGCGTCTATCCGCGAGGCCAACTGGAAGTTCTGGCTGGCGCGACGCTTGGCGTAGTCGAGTTGCTCGATGGCCTGGTCGAAATCGCCGACCAGGGCGAAGTATTCGGCGCGCGCCTGGTGCAGGCCGATGGTGTTGCCGCTCAGGCCGCGCACCTCGGCCATCAGGTACCAGATGTCGGGGTCGCTCGTGCGGCGCTTGAGCAGGGTTTCCAGAGCCTGTTCTGCCTCCTGGTGGCGGCCCTGCTTGATCAGCAGGTCGATCCGCGCCTGTTGCAGCGGGTAGCTGTTGGGATAGAGAGCGCGCAGTCCTTCGAGGCGGCTCTGTGCCTCGTTCAGGCGGTTGGCGGTCATGTCCAGTTCGACCTGGGCCAGGTTGTAGATGAGTTCATCGGGCGACTGCTTGAGCAGGGCGCGGACGCTGTCGCCGGCCTGTTTCAGCTGGCCGCTCTTGATCTGCGCCAGGGCCAGCCCGTAGCGCGCGGCTTCGAGCTGGGGATTTTCCTCGAGCTGGCCGCGAAAGCGCTTGGCCGCCAGGCCCGGGGTGTCCTCGTAAATCAGCTGCACGCGGGCGCGCATCAGTTGATAGCGCAGGCTGTCCAGGGTGCCGGCGGCCTCATGCTGCTCGGCGCGGTTGCGGGTGTCGGCGATGCGCGACTCGGACACCGGGTGGGTCAGGAGAAATTCCGGCGGCTTGCGGTCGTAGCGGTAGCGGCGCATTAGGCGTTCGAACATGCTCGGCATGGCCCGCGGGTCGTAGCCGGCCTTCTCCAGGTTGACCAGGCCGATGCGGTCGGCTTCCTGTTCATTCTGCCGCGAGAAGCGCCGCTGCGCCTGGATCGCCGCCGCCTGGGTGGAGGCGATGGCCGCCATGCCGACATCGCCGGCGCCGGCGGCGGCGGCGACTATGCCGGCCAGCATCGCCGCCATCACCGGCACCTGCATGCGCTTTTGCGCCTCCAGATTACGGGCGAAGTGCCGTTGCGACAGGTGCGCCAGCTCGTGAGCCATCACCGAGGCATACTCGGCTTCGGTCTGGGCATAGAGAAACAGGCCGCCGTTGACCCCGATGATGCCGCCCGGCGCGGCGAAGGCGTTGATTTGCGGGCTGTCGAGCAGGACGAACTCCAGGCGTCGATCCTGCAGTTCGCTGGTTTCGCTCAGGCGATAGACACTGCTCTCGACGAAGTCCTTGAGCAGGGGGTCGGACAGCTGGCTGACCTGGCCGCGCAGCAGGCTCAGCCAGGCACGGCCGAGCTGGTGCTCCTGCTGCGGCGAGACCAGCGCCGAGCTGGCGTCGCCCAGCGAGGGCAGGTCGCTGGCCGTGGCCAGGGGGGCGAGCAGGCCGGCCAGCGTCAGCAGGGTGGGGCGCAGAAGTTTCATGCGAGCAACTCGTGAACGGTCAGGGCGCTACTGTAGCCGGCCCGGCATTCGCCTGGCCAGGGTCGCGCGGGCTTGGGTATCCTAGCGAACTGTCTGAGGAGGTGAGATGAGCGATGCGCAGCAAGGGCCGAGCGGCCACGATCTGGAGGTGGATGCGAGCGGGCTGAATTGCCCCTTGCCGCTGCTCAAGGCCAAACTGGCGCTCAATGGTCTGGCCAGCGGTGCGGTGCTCAAGGTCATCGCCACCGATGCCGGCTCGCAGCGCGATTTCCGCGCCTTTGCCAAGCTGGCCGGGCACCAGTTGGTGCATGAAGAGGTGGGCGATGGCGTCTATCGCTACTGGCTGCGCAAGGCCTGATTCTCGCCATGGGCGTTTTTAGCAAGGAATTCTGATGTTCAAGGTATTGAGCGACTGGCTGCACCGCTATTTCTCCGACGAGCAGGCCGTGGTGCTGGCGGTGCTGCTGATCGTCGGGTTTGCCGTCATCCTCACCCTGGGGGGGATGCTCGCGCCTGTCCTCACCGGTATGGTCCTGGCGTTTCTGATGCAGGGCTTGGTCACGACGCTGCAGCGCCTGCATGTGCCCAAGCTGGCGGCGGTCTGGCTGGTGTTCGCCTTGTTCATGAGCCTGCTCGGGCTCTTCCTGCTGGTGCTGATGCCCCTGCTCTGGCGGCAGTTGAGCAACCTGTTCAACGAATTGCCGCGCATGCTCGGCGAATGGCAGGCGCTGTTCTTGCTGCTGCCGGAGCGCTACCCGAACCTGATCAGCGATGCCCAGGTGGTGCAGTTGATCGATTCGGTGCGCGGCGAGTTGGGCCAGTTCGGCCAGTGGGTGCTGTCCTTCTCCCTGGCCGGCGTGCCCCTGCTGGTGGGCATGATGATCTACCTGGTGCTGGTGCCGATTCTGGTGTTCTTCTTTCTCAAGGACAGCCAGCTGATCGGCGACTGGCTGCGTGGCTACCTGCCGCGCGAGCGCAGTCTGATCACCCGGGTGGCTCAGGAAATGAATCAGCAGATCGCCAATTACATCCGCGGCAAGTTCATCGAGATTCTCATCTGTGGCGTCGTCACCTATATCGCCTTCGCCGCCCTGGGCCTCAACTATGCCGCCTTGCTCGGGCTCTTGGTCGGCCTGTCGGTGGTGGTGCCCTACATAGGCGCGGTGGTGGTGACGGTGCCGGTGGCGCTGATCGGCCTGTTCCAGTGGGGCGTGAGCGACCAGTTCCTCTACCTGATGGTGGTGCACGGGGTGATTCAGGCCCTGGATGGCAACGTGCTGGTGCCGCTGCTGTTTTCCGAGGCGGTCAACCTGCACCCGGTGGCCATTATCTGCGCGGTCTTGCTGTTCGGTGGGCTCTGGGGCTTCTGGGGGGTGTTCTTCGCGATTCCCCTGGCCACCCTGTTCAAGGCGGTGCTCAGTGCCTGGCCGCGCACGGAGCCGCAGCCACCACCGGCCCAATAGCACCAAGGCCGCTCAGCGCGGCCTTGGTTTGCTGTGGTGGTCGTGAGGGGTTGCCCGCTGGCCAATCAGCCCTGGTGCAGCGCCTGTGCGGCGGCCAGCACCTGCTCGACATGTCCCGGCACCTTGACCCCGCGCCACTCCTGACGCAGCACGCCCTCCTTGTCGATCAGGAAGGTGCTGCGTTCGATGCCCAGGTGCTCCTTGCCGTAGAGCTTCTTCAGCTTGATCACGCCGAACAGTTGGCAGAGGCTTTCGTCCTTGTCGCTGATCAGTTCGAAAGGAAAGCCCTGCTTGGCCTTGAAGTTCTCATGGGACTTCAAACC
This sequence comes from Pseudomonas sp., assembly GCA_041595475.1. Lineage (GTDB taxonomy): Bacteria > Pseudomonadota > Gammaproteobacteria > Pseudomonadales > Pseudomonadaceae > Aquipseudomonas. The sequence goes on from JBFHKK010000037.1 coordinate 7,307, forward strand.
GTCGCGGGAGACGCCGAAGATCCGGGTGTTGGCCGCTTGAAACGCCGGGTAGAGGTCGCGAAAGCCCTGGCCCTCGGTGGTGCAGCCGGGCGTGCTGTCCTTTGGGTAGAAATACAGCACCACCTGCTGGCCCTTGAGTGCGGGCAAGCTGATTTGCTGGTCGCCAGTGGCTGGGGCGCTGAAGTCGGCAACCGGGCTGTCGAGTGCTACGGCCATGCTGGGCTCCTTAGGGATTCTGCGGGCGCCAGGGTTCGATCAGGGCATCGAGATTCAGGGCGTCGGCGAAGTCGAGGAATTGATCGCGCAGCCAGCTGATCTGGGTGCCGGCCGGCAGGGTCACGGTCAGTGTAGCGTTGAGCATGGTGCCGCCGGTCTGGGGTGCCTGGTAGGTGTCGCAGGTGAGGTTTTCCAGCTCCACCCGGTGGTCGATGAAGAACTGGCACAGCTCGTTGAGGATGTCCGGGCGGTATACCGAGCTGACATAGGCCACGTAGGGCAGGGCCTGGGGCCGTGTTTCGGCGGCGCCGCTGCGAATCAGGTTGATGCTGAAGGCATGCTTCTTGGCCAGCGCCGGCAGGCCCGACTCCAGTCGCGCCAGGGCATCCCAGTTGCCCGACACCTGCAGGATGAGGGCGCTGAACTCGCCGTGACGGCTCAGACGCGTGCTGACCACGGCGCAGCGGCTCTCGTGGCTGGCGCGGCACAGCACGTTGGTCAGCTCCATGGCATTGGCGCCCAGGGCACTGATAAGGAGAAATTGTTCGCGAACGGGGGGGGTGGACATGCAGCCTTCCTAAACGTTGAGCGCTCGGCGCGGAGCAACCGTGCCAAGCAAAGGCGGAAGGGTAGCGAAAAGCGCTCGGCAAAGGAATGCTCGCGCTCCCTTGCCAGGATGAATGTGGTCGCCGCTCACAGGCGGTTAGCGGTGCCGGCAAGCCCCGCGCTTTGCTTGTGCAAGGCCGGTGGCGTCAGTACCATTACCGCTCTCATTTTCCGGCAGGAGCGGTTGCATGATTTCGGGCAGCATGGTGGCACTGGTCTCGCCCATGGACGCGCAGGGTGAGTTGGACTGGGACAGCCTGCACAAGCTTGTCGACTTCCACCTGCAGGAAGGCACCAACGCCATAGTCGCGGTCGGCACCACCGGCGAATCCGCCACCCTGGAAGTGGCCGAGCACATCGAGGTGATCCGCCGAGTGGTCGACCAGGTCGCCGGGCGCATTCCGGTGATCGCCGGCACCGGTGGCAATTCCACCCGCGAGTCGGTCGAGCTGACCCGTGCGGCCCAGGAGGTCGGCGCCGATGCCTGCCTGCTGGTCACGCCCTACTACAACAAGCCGACCCAGGAAGGCCTGTACCAGCATTTCCGGCATATCGCCGAGGCGGTGGCCATTCCGCAGATCCTCTACAACGTGCCCGGCCGTACCGCCTGCGACATGCTCCCGGAGACCGTCGAGCGCCTGGCCAAGATCGCCAACATCATCGGCATCAAGGAAGCCACTGGCGACCTGCAGCGCGGCCAGGAAGTGCTGGACCGGGTCGGCCAGGATTTTCTGGTCTATTCCGGTGATGACGCCACCGCGGTGGAGCTGATGCTGATGGGCGGCAAGGGCAATATCTCGGTCACCGCCAACGTCGCCCCGCGCGCCATGAGCGATTTGTGCGCCGCCGCCATGCGTGGCGAGGCCGCCATCGCCCGGGCCATCAATGATCGCCTGATGCCGCTGCACAAGACCCTGTTCATCGAGTCCAACCCCATTCCTGTGAAGTGGGCGCTGCACGAAATGGGCCTGATGCCCGAGGGCATCCGCCTGCCGCTGACCTGGCTCAGCCCGCGCTGTCACGAACCGCTGCGTCAGGCCATGCGCCAGTCCGGCGTATTGGCTTAATCGAGGAAGTATTACGCATGAAGCGACTGGCTGGACTCTCCGCCCTTGCCCTGTTGATCTCCGGTACCAGTGGATGTGGCTGGTTGTGGGGCGAAGAGGGCTATTTCCGCGATCGCGGCAGCGACTACCTGAACGCCCGGCAGACCGCGCCCATGCAGTTGCCGGCCGATGTCCAGGCCAAGGCGCTGGATCCGCTGCTGCCGGTGCCGCAGCAGGTGGCCAGCGCCGCCGGCGCCGGCGAATTCGAGGTGCCGCGTCCGCAACCTCTGGTGGTGCGCGACGCGGCCAGCGATTTCAGCCTGCAGAAGAGCGGCGAGTCACGCTGGCTGGTGGCGCAGCGGGTGCCGGCGGAGGTCTGGCCGGGCGCCCGCCAGTTCTTCGCCGACAACGGCTTTCGCATCGCTGCCGAGCGCCCGCAGGTGGGCGAATTCAGCACCGCCTGGCAGCGTCTGGAGGAATTGTCTCCGGCACTGGCGCAGCGTCTGAGTCGCCAAGGCGTCAGCGCCGACAGCGAAACGCGGGTGCGGGTGCGTATCGAGCCGGGCGTGCAGCGCAACACCAGCGAGATCTTCGTGGTCAGCGCCCAGCGCGCCGCCGGTAGCAGCGCCGAGGTCGCCTTCGCCGAACGCAGCAACAACCTCAGCCTCGACGGCCTGCTGCTCGACGAGTTGCTGGTAAGCCTGGGGCGCAGCGCCGAGCAGGGCGGCTCGGTGTCGCTGCTGGCCGCCCGCGACTTCGACGCGCCCAGCCGCGTCAGCCTGTCCGAGGACGGCAACGGCAACCCGGTACTGAGCCTGGGCGCGGACTTCGACCGGGCCTGGTCCGGCGTCGGTCGCTCCCTGGAGCTGGCCGATGTGCGCGTTGACGACCTCAACCGCAGCCTGGGTGTCTACTACATCAATCTGGCCGAGGGCGCCTTGAACAAGGGCGAAGAGCCCGGTTTCCTCGCCCGCCTGTTCGGCAGTGCGGACAAGGACAAGATCGAGGCCCGCGCCGAGCGCTATCAGGTGCGCCTGACCCCGGTTGGCGAGAGCATCCAGGTCACCGTGGAGAAGGATCTGAACACAGTCGCGCCGGCCGATGTGGCGCGCCGGGTGCTCGGCCTGATCCAGGAAAACCTCGGCTGACGCCGGCTAAACTGCCGGACTGCTAAGGTTGTCCGGTGCTGAATCGATAGGCGAAACCCCCCAGGGTTTCGCCTGTTTCGTTTGCTAAAGACGGAAAATTGCCCATGACTACGCCTGCGACCCTGAGCCTGAAGAAGATCTACTCGGGCAAAGTCCGCGATCTCTATGAAATCGACGCCGAGCGCATGCTGATGGTCGCCACCGACCGGCTTTCGGCCTTCGACGTGATCCTCGCCGAACCCATTCCGGACAAGGGCAAGATCCTCACCGCGATCTCCAATTTCTGGTTCGACAAACTGGCCGGTCTGGTGCCCAACCATTTCACCGGCGACAGGGTCGAGGAGGTAGTGCCGGCGGCGGAGTTGCCGCTGGTGGAAGGCCGCGCCGTAGTCGCCAAGCGCCTCAAGCCGCTGCCGGTCGAAGCCATAGTGCGCGGCTATATCGTCGGCTCCGGCTGGAAGGAGTATCAAAAGAGTGGGACTGTCTGCGGCATCCGTTTGCCGGCTGGTCTGAAGGAGGCCTCCAAACTGCCCGAGCCGATCTTCACCCCCTCGACCAAGGCGGCCGTCGGCGATCACGACGAGAACATCAGCTTTGCGCAGTGCGAGACCCTCATCGGCGCCGAGCTGGCGGCCAAGGTGCGCGACACCGCCATCGCCCTGTACAGCAAGGCGGTCGAGTATGCGGCGACACGCGGCATCATCATCGCCGACACCAAGTTTGAATTCGGCCTGGATGAAGACGGCACCCTGACCCTGATGGATGAAGTGCTAACCCCCGATTCCAGCCGCTTCTGGCCGGCCGACTCCTATGTCGAAGGACAGAACCCGCCGAGCTTCGACAAGCAGTTCGTGCGCGACTGGCTGGAGTCCACCGGCTGGAACAAGCAACCACCGGCGCCGGCTGTGCCGGCCGAGGTGGCGCAGAAGACCGCCGACAAGTACCGTGAGGCCCTGGTGCGGCTGACGGCCGACGCCTGACGGCCAATCGAGCGGCCAGAACCGCGCTTTTTTATTGATTGGCCTGGAAAAATTGCGTGCCGGGCTTCGCCTTAGGCGACCAGGCTGGTATGATGCGCGCCGCTGGAGAGATGCCGGAGTGGCCGAACGGGACGGATTCGAAATCCGTTGTGTCAGCAATGGCACCTAGGGTTCAAATCCCTATCTCTCCGCCACACAGACAAAACCCCGTAACTCGCTGAGTTACGGGGTTTTTTGTTTCTCGTGATGATTGCTCGAATGGACGGCCCGTCCAGCGCCGGGTAAATCTGCACGGCAGTATCAAGGTTTTTGATGCTCGCCCATTCAAAAAAAACAATCGATTGCGTGCGCAGAAGTGCCCGCCAGATACTTCCGGCCAGGA
>JBFHKK010000038.1:0-11544 GCA_041595475.1 Pseudomonas sp.
GAAGAAGGTATGGTGGCGCGCGGTATAGCCGACGTTCTCCAGATCGTTGTGCTTGCCGCCGGCACGCACGCACTTCTGCGAGGACACGGCGCGAGTGTAAGCGCGCTTTTCCAGGCCGAGGAAACAGTCCTTGAACTGGTTCATCCCCGCATTGGTGAACAGCAGGGTCGGGTCGTTGCCCGGGATCAGCGAACTGGAGGCGACGCGGGTGTGCCCCTTCTCTTCGAAGAAGCTCAGGAAGGCTTCACGGATTTCTGCGCTTTTCATAGGGTCATCCAGGCAAACAGGCGGCCACGGCACAGCCGGCAAAGGGCCGCATTATATCGGGCCCAGCACTCGCGGCTAGTGCCTTTGTCGCTCGACCGGGGCTATTGCTGGCCGAACGGGAGGATCGCCGGCACGACGGCGCATGGGCCTTGGGCCAGAACAGTTGCCGCCGCTGCGGCGCCGCTCAGGCTAGCGCGGCACCGTCGCAGGGCACTATGAGAATGCCGGCGCGCAGACCGTTCTTGACCCTGGGATTGGGGAAGATGATCCGCGCGCCCGGCTCGTCCACCACCCAGCGGGTATCGCTCAGATCCTCGGCCAGCAGGTAGCCGAGCGGCAGTTCGCTGAAGTTCTCCACATCGGCCGCCAGGTTCAGGCGGAAGGCATCGCTGTGCTTGATGATCTCGCGGGACACCGAGAACAGCTGCAGGCCTTCCAGGTCGGCGGCGTCCGCCACCAGCTCGCGACCCTCGATGAGGGCCTGCAGGCTCTGCTCCAGGCGCTCGAGATTGACCTGCTGGTTGTCGCCGAAGGGGCGCGCCTTGCCCAGTTCCAGGGTGAAGGCCTCGGCGCCCAGTTGGCTGTAGGTGTAGGCGCTGAAGGTCACCGAGCCCTTGTTGCTCAGCAGCACCGCTTCGACCCCCGCGGCCTTGAGGCGGGCCAGTTCGCGGCGCGAATGCGCGCGCCCCTCCTGCCAGGGATAGAGGGCGAACTGCTCGATCTTGGAGCCGCGGATGGCGGTATGCAGGTCGTAGTGCAGGCGGCTGCGCCCGGGCAGGGAAAAGAAGGTCGCGACCAGATGCTCCAGCTCGCAGGCACGCAGCGCCTCGGGGCCGACGCTGAGTTCGTGCTGGCCGTTGAACAGGCGATTGAGGTCGTGTTCCAGGTAGCGCTCGCCACGGCGCATCGCCGCCGGATTGCCGAACAGGATCAGCAGGCGCGCCCTGGGTTGCAGCTGGCCGCCGGCGATGCCGCGCAGCAGGCGGTCGAGCAGTTCGATCGGCGCCGTCTCGTTGCCATGGATACCGGCCGAAAGCAACAGGTCCAGGCCGCTGTCACTGGCCGCCGGCGGCGTCACTTCCAGGGCGCCCTCGGCCAGCCAGCGCAGGCGCGCGCCCTCGTGGGTCAGCTGGACCTTGGCACCCGGCTCATGGCCGGCCAGGGTCAGTTCGAGCAGTTTGCCGAGGGCGAGCATGGCCAATACCTCAGTCGTGGCGGCAGTCGGGGCCGTGCACATGCGGCTCGTCGTCCGGCTCGGCCGCCTCCATCTCCAGTTCCAGACTGACCAGGTTGGTGGCCAGCGGGCGCAGCAGCAGGCTGGCGTACTCGCTGTCGCCCTCGGCCACATCCACGCCGATCATCAGCTGGTTGTTGCCGACCTGCTGAATCCACAACTCCTTGCCCTGCCAGAGGACGGCAAAGCGCGTGCAGGACGTCTCCAGCTGGGTGCCGTCGGTGTCTTCGAGGATCAATTGCAGGGCATCGGACATGGTCATCAGTACTCAGTTAAGTCAATTGGAAGGGATAGACCGCGCCAAGTTTAAGGATCTGGGTCAGTTCATCCAGTGCCGTGCGGCATTCGACCAGCAGTTGCGGGTCGGCCAGATCGGCCTCGCGCAGCTCGTCGCGATAATGCTTGTCGACCCAGGCGATCAGGGTCTCATAGAGCGCCGGGGTGAGGATCACCCCGGGATTGACCGCCGCCAGCTCGCTTTCCTTGAGGGCCACACGCAGGCGCAGGCAGGCCGGGCCGCCGCCGTTCTGCATGCTCTGCTTGAGGTCGAACACCTTGACCTCGCGGATCGGCCCCTGGGCACTGCCAAGCTGCTGCAGGTAGTGCCAGACCTGGGCGTTGTTGCGGCACTCCTCCGGCACCACCAGCAGCATGCCGCCGTCGGCGCGGCTGAGCAGCTGGCTGTTGAACAGGTAGGACTTGACCGCGTCCTCGACGCCGACCGCCTCGCGCGGCACGCAAATCGCCTGCAGGGTGCCGCCGCGCCTGGCCAGCTTGGCGGCGAGCTCGGCCAACACCTTGTCGCTGTCGAGAAAGGCATCCTGATGATGCAGCAGCACCTCGCCGTTGCCGACGGCGATCACGTCATTGTGAAACACCCCCTGGTCGATCACCGCCGGGGTCTGCTGGGCGTAGACCACGCCCTCCTCGGCGAGGCCGTGCAGCCGCGCCACCGCCTGCGAGGCTTCCAGGGTCTGGCGCGCCGGATAGCGCTGCGGCGCCGGGTAGCGACCGTCGAAGGCGCTGCGGCCGAAGACGAAGAACTCCACCCCGGGCTCGCCATAATTGCGGCAGAAACGCGTGTGGTTGGCCGCGCCTTCGTCGCCGAACTGGCTCACCGCCGGCAGCGCCGGATGGTGGGCGAAGTGCTGCTCGCTGGCGAACATGGCGGCGAGCACGCGGCTGGTGGTCGGGTGCTCGATGGAGCGGTGGAACTTGCAGTTGAGGTTGGCCGCGGTGAAATGCACCCGGCCATCGGCGGTATCGGCGCTGGGGCTGACGGTGCAGGCGTTGGCCGTCCACATGCTCGAGGCCGAGCAGGTGGCGACCAGCAGCGGCATGGCCTGCCGGGCGGCCTGCTCGATCACCTGGGCGTCGTTGCCGGCGAAACCCAGGCGCCGCAGGGCGGCGACATCGGGCCGCTCCTGCGGCGCGAGCACGCCCTGCTTGAAGCCCATGTCCATCAGCGCCTTCATCTTCGCCAGTCCCTGCCTGGCCGCCTCGCGCGGGCTGGAAACCGCCTGGCTGTTGCTTTGCGAGGCGACGTTGCCGTAGGACAGACCGCCGTAGTTGTGGGTAGGCCCGACCAACCCGTCGAAATTCACTTCAAAGGCGTGGCTCACAGACGGACTCCCGGGGTCAGGGTGGCGGGCAGGCTCAGGCGCTCGCTCTCCAGCGAGGCCACCGGATAGGCGCAATAGTCGGCGGCGTAATAGGCGCTCGGGCGATGATTGCCGGAGGCGCCGATGCCACCGAAGGGCGCGCTGCTCGCCGCACCGGTGAGCTGCTTGTTCCAGTTGACGATGCCGGCCCGACTCTCCAGCCAGAAGCGCTCGTAATTGGCCTTGGTATCGGACAGCAGGCCGGCGGCCAGGCCGTAGCGGGTGTTGTTGGCCTCGGCGATGGCGGCATCGAAGTCGCGGTAGCGGATCACCTGCAGCAAGGGCCCGAACAGCTCCTCGTCGGCGCGTTCGGCCAGCGTGCTGACATCGACGATGCCCGGGGTGAGCAGCGCCGTTCCAGGCTCGGCGCGACTCATCTCGAGCAACGCGCGGGCGCCCTGGGCCAGCATATCCGCCTGCGCGGCGAGCAACTGCTCGGCCGCGGCCAGAGAGATGACCGCGCCCATGAAAGGCGCCGGCTGCGCATCGAAGCGGCCGACCTTGAGTTGGCGACTGACCTCGACCAGGCGCGCCAGCAGCCCATCGCCCCAGTCGCCCTCGGGCACCAGCAGACGGCGGGCGCAGGTACAGCGCTGGCCGGCGGAGATAAAGGCCGACTGCACGATGGTATAGACGGCCGCCTCGACATCGGCGACCCGATCGACGATCAGCGGGTTGTTGCCGCCCATCTCCAGCGCCAGGATCTTCTGCGGATGACCGGCGAACTGAGCGTGCAACAGCTTGCCGGTGCGGCTCGAACCGGTGAAGAACAGGCCGTCGATGCCCGGGTGGGCGGCCAGGGCCACGCCGGTCTCGCGGGCGCCCTGCAGCAGGTTGAGCACCCCGGCCGGGAGGCCGGCCTCGACCCAGCACTGCACCGTCAGCTCGGCGACCTTAGGGGTCAGCTCGCTGGGCTTGAACAGCACGCAGTTGCCGGCCAGCAGCGCCGGCACGATATGGCCGTTGGGCAGATGGCCGGGGAAGTTGTAGGGGCCGAACACCGCGACCACGCCATGCGGCTTGTGCCGCAGCACGGCGCTGGCATCGCCCAGCGGGCCGCTCTTCTCGCCGGTCCGCTCGCGGTAGCTCTGCACCGAGATGGCGACCTTGTTGACCATGCTGGTCACCTCGCTGGCGGCCTCCCACAGCGGCTTGCCGGTCTCCTCGCCGATGGCCTGGGCCAGTTCATCGGCATGGTTCTTGAGCGCCACGGCGAAGCGATCGAGCACCCCGATGCGGCCATCCAGCGAATAGCCGGCCCAGCCCGGGAAGGCCGCCCGCGCCGACTGCACGGCGGCCTCGACCTGCCCGACACTGGCAGCACGGCCCTGCCACAGCACCGCCTGACTGACCGGATTGAGCGACTCGAGGGGCTCGCCCTCGCCGGGCTGCCAGCGACCGTCGATGTAATGCGTGTTCATGCTGTCCTCTCACTCCCGTGTGTGCGTCCGCCGGCCTGACGCCGGTTGCATGACTCGGCCACGGCGTCCGACGCCGCGGATTGCTCAGGCGCGCGGCGACAGCGGCACCGCCCGCACCTGGTCGCCGACCGCCAGTTGCAGGCGCCGGGCGGTCGCCGGGTCGACCACCAGGGTCCCGGCCGCCACCCGGGCCGGGGCGGTGGTGATGCGGCAGGCCTCGCGCTTGCGGTTATGGATCAGGTAGGGCGTGGCGTCGTCGCCGGGCGTGCCGCTGGCCAGCACCAGGGTCTGGCTGTCGCGCACCGCGCGGATGTTGTCGGTCTGCGCCTCTATGGCCGGGCCGGCGTCGAAGATGTCGACATAGCCCTGATAGGCGAAGCCCTCGGCCTTGAGCATGGCCAGGGCCGGCTCGGTGTCGGGGTGTACCCGCCCTATCACCTCGCGCGCCTCGGGCGAGAGGAAACAGGTGTAGAGGGGGAACTTGGGCATCAGCTCGGCGATGAAGGCCTTGTTGCCCACGCCGGTCAGGTAGTCGGCCTGGGAAAACTCCATCTTGAAGAAATGCCGGCCGAGGCTTTCCCAGAACGGCGAGCGGCCCTGGTCATCGGACATGCCGCGCATTTCGGCGATCACCTTGTCGCCGAACAGCTGGCGAAACTCGGCGATGAACAGCAGCCGCGCCTTCGACAGCAGCCGGCCATGCAGGCCGCTGCGCTGCTGGGCATGCAGAAACAGCGAGCACAGCTCGGAATTGCCGGTCAGGTCGTTGGCCAGGAACAGGGTGGGTATTTCCCGGTGGATCTTCAGCTCCTGGGAGGCGCTGACGGTCAGGCCGACCCGGTAGTTGTACCAGGGCTCGCGCTTGCCCACGGCGCCGGCGATGGCCGAGATGCCGACCACCTGGCCCTCGTCGCTCTCGAGCACGAACAGGTAATCGGCATCGGCCCGCTCGGCCTCGCCGCGGAAGGCTTTCTCCGCCCAGCCGACCCGGTGCGCCAGGCGCTCCTCGTTGGCCGGCAGGGTGGTCAGGCCGGCGCCGGTGCTGCGCGCCAGGTCGATCAAGGCCGGAAGATCGGTGCTGCGTACGGGACGAACGATCATGCTGGCTCCTTAAACCGCCACCAGGCGCACGCTGGCGCCTTCGCCGACGCCCAGGGCGTCGGCCGCTTGCTGCCCGAGACTGACCGGCTGGCCCGGCACCCAGTCGAGCTCGGCGACTATGGCGCGAAACTCCTGCAACTGGCCGTTGCACACCAGGTAGGTACGCCCGCCCGTGCCCGGCTCGGCGAGGCGCACCGGCACCACCCGGCTCTGGGCGATCGAGCGGATGCCCGAGGTGCGCGCGTGCAGGGTCGGGCCGCCGTCGAAGATATCGATGTAGTGGTCGGTCTCGAAACCCTCGCGGGTGAGGATGTCGAAAGTCACCTGGGCCCGGGGATGCACCTGGCCCATGGCTTCCTGGGCTGAATCCGGCAACAGCGGCACGTAGATCGGATAGTGCGGCATCAGCTCGGCGAGGAAGGTGCGGCTCTTGAGGCCGCAGAGGCGCTCGGCCTCGGCGTAGTTGAGGTCGAAGAAGTTGCGCCCCACCGCATCCCAGAACGGCGAGTCGCCGGCCTCGTCGCTGTAGCCGACGATCTCCACCACCATGGCATCGGCGAAGCGCTCCGGATAGCAGGCGGCGAACAGCAGGCGAGCGCGCGAGTTGAGCTCCGACCAGACGCTGCCGACCAGCGCCCGTTCGATATGGAAGCTGGTCAGCAGGCTGTTGCCGGTCAGGTCGTGGCACAGCGAGAGCACGTGGATCTTGTTGTGGATCTTCAGCTCGCGCGAGTGATGGACGAAGGTCTCGTTGCGAAAGCTGTAGAAGGGCTCGGAGTAGCCGGCCGAGGCGACTATGCCGGAACAGCCGAGCAACCGGCCGCTGGCGCTGTCCTCGAGGACGAAGAAGTAGCTCTCCTCGCCGTTGAAGCTGACCTCGGCGGCGAAGGAGGCCTCCGAGGCGGCGATCTTCTCGCCCAGGCGCGCGGCATCGTCGGGTAGCGAAGTGACACCCACCGGGCTGTCCGCAGCCAGTCGCTGCACCTCCGCCAGGTCGGCCAGTTGCGCCGGGCGCATTACCAGCATGCTGTCACTCCTTCTCAAGAAAAGCCCCGAGCCACTGTCGTCAGCGGCCCGAAGAAACCGCGGCAGGGCCGCGGGGCACACAGAAAACCCATCCTTCCCTGAACAGCTCCGGCAATGCCCTTGCCGGCGTCACTGGGCCTGGGCGAGCTTGCCCAGGGCGCGCTCGAAGCGGGCCAGGCCCTCGTCGATATCGGCGTCCTCGACCACCAGGCTGGGCGCGAAGCGCACCACGTCCGGGCCGGCCTGCAGCACCAGCAGACCTTCCTCGGCGGAAGCGTCGAGCACCGCCTTGGCCTTGCCCTTCCAGGCCTCATCGAGTACGCAGCCGAGCAACAGACCGAGGCCGCGCACCTGGCTGAAGATGCCCGCCTGCTGGCCGAGTTGCGCCAATCGTTCCCTGAAGCGCTGGCTCTTGGCCTGCACGCCTTGCAGCACCTGGGGCGTGTTGACCACGTCGAATACCGCCTCGGCCACCGCGCAGGCCAGCGGGTTGCCGCCATAGGTGGTGCCATGGGTGCCGACCGCCAGGTGCTTGGCCAGGTCGCTGGTGGTGAGCATGGCGCCGATCGGGAAGCCGCCGCCCAGGCTCTTGGCGCTGGAGAGCACATCCGGGGTCACGCCATAGTGCTGGTAGGCATAGAGCGAGCCGCTGCGGCCCATGCCGCTCTGCACCTCATCGAAGACCAGCAGGGCCTGGTGCGCATCGCAGAGTGCGCGCGCGCCCTCCAGGTAAGCCCGCTCGGCCGGCAGCACGCCGCCTTCGCCCTGGATCGGTTCGAGCACCACCGCGCAGGTCCTGTCGGAAACCGCCTCCTGCAGCGCCGCCAGGTCGTTGTAGGGCACATGACGGATGCCCTGGATCTTGGGCCCGAAGCCATCGGAATACTTGGGCTGACCGCCGACGCTGACGGTGAACAGGGTGCGCCCGTGGAAGCTGTTGGTGGCGGCGATGATCTCGTGCTTGTCCTCGCCGAAGCGGTCGAAGGCCACGCGCCGGGCCAGCTTGAAGGCCGCCTCGTTGGCCTCGGCGCCGGAATTGCAGAAGAACACTCGCTCGGCGAAGGTGGCCTCGGTGAGTTTCTTGGCCAGGCGCAGGGCCGGCTCGTTGGTGAACACGTTGGAGATGTGCCAGAGGGTCTTGGCCTGCTCGGTCAGCGCCGCCACCAGGGCCGGATGGCAATGCCCGAGGGCGTTGACCGCGATGCCGCCGGCGAAATCGATCATCTCGCGCCCGCGCTGGTCCCAGACCCGCGAGCCGGCGCCGCGCACCGGCACGAAGGCGGCGGGCGCGTAGTTGGGGACCATCACCTGGTCGAAATCGGCACGTTGCACCGGGTCGTGGGGAACGGACATCGGAACTCTCCTGACGGAAACGCCTGCGTCGGCGACAGGCGATGAAACGATTGTAGGGATTGCGCCCGGGGCGGCCTTGTCGCCATGCGACAACTTCTTACAGCGCCATTCCGGCCACCCCCAGGCGCAAGACGGGCGCGGCGCAGGCGCAGTTTAAACGCTGGCGCCGGCCATGGCGCAGCGGCAGCGCTTTTTCCCTGGCGGCCTCGCGCCTCTTCACACCTGCGCCGGCAGCACCCGCGGCACCGGCGGCTGACTCAGCTCGAGGAAGGCACGCAGCTCGGCCTGTTGCGCCATGGCGTCCTGGTAGCCCAGCTCGATCAACTCGTTGCAGTAGCCGGACTCGAACAGCAGATAGCTGATCACCCCGGCGCCGCTGGCCCGGGTCGCGCCCGGCCCGCGCAGGAACAGGCGCACCGCGGCGGGCAGCTCGTGGCGATGGCGCGCGGCGATCTCGTCGACCGGTCGACTCGGCGAGATCACCAGCACATCGACCGGACGCATGCCCAGCGCATTGGAGCGCCTGTCCTGAGGCACCAGGCTGCTCATCTGATTGATCCGCTCGAGCAGTTCGATGTCGCCTTCCAGGCTGTCGATGAAGGTGCTGTTGAGCATGTGCCCGCTGATCTGCGCCAAAGTCGGCGGCTTGCTGCTCTGCACCCGCGCGCGGCCGCGGCCCTCGCGCTGCAGATGCGGATTGCCGCTGACCCCCACCACCAGCACCCGGGTCGCGCCCAGATGCAGCGCCGGACTGATCGGCGCCGACTGGCGCACCGCGCCGTCGCCGAAGAACTCGCGATTGACCTTGACCGGCGGAAACACCAGCGGAATGGCCGCGCTGGCCAGCAGATGGCGCAGGGCCAGACGGGTGGGCACCCCGACCCGACGATGGCGAACCCAGGGATCTATGGTGGCGCGGCCTTGGTAGAAGGTCACCGCCTGACCGGAATCGTAACCAAAGGCGGTGACCGCCACGGCGCGCAGCTGGCGCTGGCGCACCGCGGCGGAAATGCCGGTGAAATCCAGCTCGCGCTCCAGCAACTCGCCCAGCGGCGCGTTGTCGAGCAAGGCCACCGGCAGTTCGTCGCCCAGCCCCAGCAGGCTGTGGCCGACGAAGCGAGCGGCCTGGCGCAACACCCCCGGCCAATCGCTGCGGTACACCTGATCGGTATGAAAGCCCTGCCAGACCTTGGTCAGACGGCGGATCGCCTCGCCGAAATGCAGCGCCCCGCAGGCCAGACCCACGGCATTGATGGCGCCGGCCGAGGTGCCGACTATCACCGGAAAGGGGTTATGCGCCTCGTTGGGCAGCAGATCGGCGATGGCCGCGAGCACCCCGACCTGATAGGCGGCCCGCGCCCCACCGCCGGAGAGGATCAGCCCGGTGACTGACTGGCTTGCGCATTCGGCTGAGGTCATGGGCCGGTTCCCGAGGCTTTTGTCCAGTATAGAGAGCGCGCCGCGACTGCCGCGCCGGAGAGCTTGGCCAGGCGGCCGGCTCAGGCCGAGCGCTTGGCATAGAGCTTGGGCTCGCCCGGCGGGCGTGTCTTGAAGCGCCTATGGGCCCACAGGTACTGCTCGGGACAGGCGCCGATCGCCTGCTCGATCCACTGATTGATGCGCAGGCAGTCGGTCTCTTCGCTTTCACCGGGAAAGTCGGCCAGCGGCGGATGGATCACCAGGCGATAACCCTGGCCATTCGGCAGCCGCTGTTGAGTGAAGGGGATCACCCGCGCCCGCCCCATGCGGGCGAACTTGCTGGTGGCGGTGACGGTGGCCGCCGGCACGCCGAACAGCGGCACGAAGACACTGCGCTGGGCGCCGTAATCCTGGTCCGGCGCGTACCAGACCACCGCGCCTTCGCGCAGACGCTTGAGCATGCCGCGCACATCGTCGCGGCCGATCACCCCGAGCAGGCGCTGCTCGCGACCGCGGCGCTGCACATAGTCGAACAGCGGGTTCTTGTGCGGCCGGTACATGCCATACATATCCTGACGCATGCCGAGCAGGCCGCCGCCCATCTCCAGGGTGGTGAAATGCACCGCCAGCAGTATCACCCCCTGACCGTCGGCACGGGCCTGCTGCAAGTGCTCGAGTCCTTCCACCCGCCCCAGCCTGGCCAGTCGCCAGGCCGGCCACCACCAGGCGATGGCCATCTCGAAGAAGGCGATGCCGGTGGAGGCGAAGTTCTCGCTGAGCAAGCGCTCGCGCTCGACCGCGCCCATGGCCGGAAAGCACAGCTCCAGATTGCGCGCGGCGATCCGCCGCCGCGAGCCGGCCAGGCGATACATGAGCGCGCCCAGGCCGCGCCCGAGTCCCAGCAGCAGCCGGTAGGGCAACTGCGCGATCAGCCAGAGCAGACCCAAGCCGAGCCAGAGCGACCAGAAACGCGGATGAAGAAAGGCCAGACGAAAGACAGGACGATCCATAAGCAGGTCCAGGACATGCGACAAAGCGCGGCATCTTAGCAGGCCGGTCCATGCCCTGCTCGCCCGGCAGCTTGCGAGGCTGCGGGCTTCTCGCTATAAGTCCGGGCTCATCTCCCTCACCCGCCCCTCCGATCAGGCAGACCATGAGCCAAGCCGACCTTCTCGACCAAGACCCCGTGTTTCAGCTCAAAGGCAGCATGCTGGCCATCACCGTGCTGGAGCTGGCGCACAACGACCTCGCCCGCCTCGACCAGCAACTGGCGCAGAAGGTCGCCCAGGCCCCCGCCTTCTTCAGCAACACCCCGCTGGTGCTGGCCCTGGACAAGCTGCCCGAGGGCGAGGGGCGGCTCGACCTGGATGCGCTCATGGCCCTGTGCCGCAGCCACGGCCTGCGCACCCTGGCGGTGCGCGCCAGCCGCGAAGAGGACATCGCCGCGGCCAATGCCCTGGACCTGCCGGTCCTGCCGCCCTCCGGCGCCCGCGAACGAGCGCTGGATCCGGCTGGCGCGGCGAAACAGCCGGACAAGCCGGCCGCGCCCGAACTCAAGCCGAGCAAGGTGATCAGCACGCCGGTGCGCGGCGGCCAGCAGGTCTATGCCCAGGGTGCCGACCTGATCGTCCTCGCCCCGGTCAGCGCCGGCGCCGAACTGCTCGCCGACGGCAACATTCATGTCTACGGGCCGATGCGCGGCCGCGCCCTGGCCGGGGTCAAAGGCAACCGCGAGGCGCGAATATTCTGTCAACAAATGGGCGCCGAATTGCTGTCGATCGCCGGCCAATACAAGGTCGCCGAGGACCTGCGCCGCGACCCGCTGTGGGGCGAGGCGGTGCAGGTCAGCCTGTCGGGTGACGTGTTGAACATCACCCGTCTTTAACGGATACTGCGGCCAATTTTTCAGGGACACGACCGGGCATCTGGACGCCTAGCGCGGCCGACGGATTCCCGCCTTTTTCTTCACATTTTGGGGTGAATCACCTTGGCCAAGATCCTCGTAGTCACTTCCGGCAAGGGTGGCGTGGGCAAAACCACCACCAGCGCCGCCATCGGCACC